>CAMBZO010000015.1 GCA_945872195.1 Akkermansia muciniphila
GACGGCTCGAACAGCGGCTTCTACCTGCGCGGGCGGCACGAGCTCCAGATCCTTGGCGACTTCAAGAGCGGCAAGCCCGGCAAGCAAGGCAACGGCGCGATCTACAACCAGACCGCCCCCAGCGAGTTCGCCAGCAAGGCGGGCGGCGAGTGGCAGACCTGCGAGGCCACTATCATCGGGAACAAGATCACCGTCATCCTCAACGGGAAGAAGATTCACGACGCCGTGGAGTGCAACGTCGCCACCGGCAGCGAGCTGGACAAGCTCGTAACTGAGCCCGGCGCGCTCTTCCTCCAAGGCGACCACGGCACCGTCTGGTTCCGGAACATGCGGATCAAGGAGCTTGCGAAGTAGTCAGGTTCCTCCCGACTGCGCTCGTTCACGGACTTCGCGCCATGATGACGTCTTGTTGTTTGGATTGGATTTATCTGAACAGCTAGAAACGCCTAACCGGTTTTCGACTGGATTCAGTCACTCCGCACCGTGTCTCCCACGCGCGCCTCACCTTGCGTGAGGTCCGCCGCGAAGTTCGCGCCGCGCACTTGGGCGGAGACCACGGCCATGCCGACTTTCTGACCGTCGCGATAGACATTGAGGGGCTGCTCCACGGGCGGCAGGCGACCGATGACCCCTTCCACCACGATGTATTTGAGCGGCGCGTTGACGAGGACGACCTTCCCGGAGAACGCCGAGACGGGCTCGATGACGGGTGCGAGCTTCGGCGGGTCCTTCGCTGGCTTGTCCTTTGCGGTGGGGGCGGTGTTGGCAGAACCCCGCAGCTTCTCCGATATAGCGGCGCAACCTGTGCCGACGAGCGCGGCAACGAGCAGAAAGGAGAAACGGCACATGGTGGCGAGTTACGCCGAGACGACCGCGTGCGGTCAATCGGCAAATCCCGGTGCGCACTCGCAACTGCGAAAAGAAAACTGGCCCGGCTCCGATGCGCTGCTAACGTGCGGCGTGCTTGCGCGTGTCGCGCGGGCCACCAACCCAGATTATGGAAACGACCGTGCAATCCTCACCCGTGGACGAAAAGATCCGCGACCTCTGCCAGGCCATCATGGAGCGGCCCGACTTCAGCGACCTGCGCCGCCGCATTGACGCCTTCATGGCGGACGAGAAGGTCAAATACGAATACCAGATGCTCAACGACTCCGGCGCGATCCTTCAGCAGAAGCAGCAGAACGGCATGGAGATCTCCGAGGAGGAGATTGGCCGCTTCGAGGCGCTGCGTGAAAGCTTTACGAAGAACCCAGTGGCAACAGAGTTCATGGACGCGCAGCAGGAGGTGTCCCGGATTCAGGACGGGATCCTCAAGCACGTGCAGAAGACGCTCGAGCTGGGCCGCGTGCCGACGGTGGACGACATGAACGACGGGAGTTGCTGCAACAGCCACGGCGGTTGCTGCTCCTGAGCTGGACGGCGGCGGCCTACTTCAGCCCGCCGACGCCTTCGCTGAACGATCGAAGCGCCGCCGCCTGAATGGCCGCGCTGAGGTCTGCCTGTTTGGCAAAGCCGGCGGGCACCGCGAAGTAAGCCGCGTCGGGTTGACCGAGGCGGACGTTGCTCAACTGGAGCTGGTAAGTCTGCTTGTCCTTCGTGATCAGGATTTTGATCGGGAGGTTTTGCAAGTTCGTGGCCTGCCAGACGGTCGCGGTGCCGTCGTCTCCGGTGATTTTCACCGAGTATTTCACGGTGGGCTGTCCGGCGATGTTCTCGCGGCCCAGCTCCTTCTTTTCCAACCGGCCGATTTTCTCCTGCGCCTGTTTCTGGACGCCTTCGGCCTTGGGCACATCCATCTCGACGTAGGTTTTCATGGCGGGCATCACGAGCGCGAGCGGCTTGCCGGGCAGGTAGATGAAGACCATCCGGTCGAGGCCGAGTCCTTTGATGCCGGTGAGGGCATCGGGCGGCAGCTCGGCGCTCTTCACGTTTGCGAGGTTCAGCTCCCAGCGCATCTTGCCGTCGGCCATCGCGACGCCGAAGGGCAGCTTGAGAGACTCGCCGCCTTCTTTCGTGGGTAGCGCGAGCTCGGCGCCCGCCGTGAAAGCCCGTGTGTCGCTGAAAAACTCCGAGAGCGCGGCCGCGAGGAACGGGGCTTGCGAGTTGATGGCGGGAATGCCGCCGGACTGGGCTTGAACAACCGCGGCCGCGAGCAGGAGCGACGCGCAAAGACTGGCGAGGAGTTGTTTCATGGTGGAGGAGAAGCGCGCCGCGTTACTTGCCCGCTTCCTTTTTTCCCACGGCCCACTCGAACGTGAGCTTCACGTCGTCGCCGGTCTTGATGAGGCCGAGGGCGGAGGCGGGTGCAGGAGGTGTGATTTTGAAGTCGGTCATCTTGAGAGCCGTGGCCCCGGAGAACGTGACACGGGACTGGTCCACACGCCGCAGCATGGTCACGGGCATCGTGATGTCCTTGGTCACACCCGACACAGTCAGTGTGCCCTTGGCGTCGAAGTTCACCGCAGTGCCTTTCACTTCCTTGAGCGTCAGCTCGACGATCTTGAAGGTGATGCGCGGGTTTTCCTTCTCCTTCATCGCCTCCTGCATCACGGCGTCCATCGCCTTGCCGCTGCTGCATTTGAGCGAGCGCACGGCGATGAAGGTCTCGCCCTTGCCAGTGACCTTGCCGGGCTTGGCCTTCTCCGGCGCCTCCACCAGCGCGGCGTCCAGCTCGATGAAGCCGCCGATGAGCATGCTTTCCGCGTGCCAGGTGTGAATCGTCGAGGTGCCGTCCATGCGCATCTTGCTGCCCGGCTGCGACTCGAAGCGGACGAGTGTCTGGGCGGGCGCGGCGGCGGCGAGCGCGAAGAGCACGGCGCTCAGGCTGAGGACTTGGGTCAGGTGGTTTGTTTTCATCAAGGTGTGTTCTGCAACCGGATTGCGGCGCAATTGCACCGCTTCGACGCGACGCCGTCAAACCCCATTCGCCCGCAGGCAGAAGGGAGGGTGCAACTCGGCACACTCCCCCTCCCTTCAGCCCGTGCTTCCAGCGAAGGAGAAGCGAAAGTTGCGCTCCGCGCCGCATCCCGAGAATTTCTCCGCTCGACAAGCGCGCTGCGGGCGTTGGACATTTTCACCCATGGCACAACGCACGCTGACGCTCGGGCACTCGCCGGACCCGGATGACGCCTTCATGTTCTACGCGCTGGCGAAAGAACTTATCCCAACGCACGGCTGGAGCTTTGAACACATCTTGCAGGACATCCAGACGCTCAACGAGCGCGCCGCGCGCGGTGAATTGGACATCTCCGCGATCAGCATCCACGCCTACGCTCACGTGAGCGACCGATACGCGCTGCTGCCCACCGGCGCCAGCATGGGCGATGGTTATGGGCCGATGCTCGTCGCCAAACGCCCGTTCACGCGCGAGGCCATCGCCACGAAGCGCATCGCCGTGCCGGGTCGGATGACGAGCGCGTTCCTCGCGTTGCAACTGTATCTCGGCAAGCCAGCGCGGGAGTTTGAGCACGTCATCGTGCCGTTCGACCACATCTTCGAGGCGGTGCAGAACGGCGCCGCGGACGTGGGCCTCATCATCCACGAGGGCCAGCTCACCTTTGAGAAGCACGGCTTCCAGCTTTGTGAAGACCTCGGCGCGTGGTGGGGCCGTGAAAATGACGGCCTGCCCCTGCCGCTGGGTGGGAACGTGATTCACAAGCGCATCCCGCCCGCCGACCGCAAGGTCATCTCGGACCTGCTCACCACCAGCATCCGCTACAGTCTCGACCACCGGCCCGAGGCGGTGGAGCACTCGCTGCGCTGGGCGCGCGGGATGGGCATGGACCTCGCAGATAAATTCGTCGGCATGTATGTGAACCACTGGACGCTCGACTATGGCGAGCGGGGTCGGGAGGCGATCCGGCGTTTCCTAGGGAAGGCGGCGGAACAGGGTTTGATACCCAAGCCCCCGGAGCTGGAGTTCGTGGTCTGATGGTGGGAAGGCGGACGCTATCTCACCCTTTTCATCTGCTCGCGGCAGTCCGGGCAGCAAGTGTGGAAGGCGGTCTCGCCGGTGTTGCTGGCGAGCCGTTTGGCAATCGAGACGAGCGAGAAGCTGATAGCGGCAGGTAACCCATTGCCAGCCGGCGGAATTGGAATCCCACGCTCATGGCGCGCGCTTCACCACCGGCGCCGGCGCGATGTTGAACTCGTAGCTGGTGCCCTTCCGTTCTCCCACTTGGTCGAGCAACGGCGAATAGTCCGACACCGACACCCGCTTGCCGTCTGGATGGAACTGGAGCAGCCGCAGGAAACCCTGGCCGCCATCCTTCCCGTTCTGGTAGTCCACGACCATCTGGTGAACGAAGTTGCCGTGCCTGCCCTCGCTGTCGAGCCGGCCGGTGAAACAGACGTGCCCGCTGACGACGAGCACGAGATTCGCGTGCTGCGAGGCGAGCTTCTTCCACACGTCCTCGCCGTCGTTGAAGCCGCCCGCCGCCTTGGCCAGGCCGTAGCCGTCGATGCCCATGTTCACATCAAGGTTCTTCATCTTGATGAAGGCGTGGCGGTTGAAGCGCGTGTTGTCCGGCCGCAGGTAGGCGTGCGTGACGAGAATGGCCGAGCGGTCGGGATGCTTCGCGACAACTGCATTGCCCCAGCGCAGCACGTCGTCGCGCGGGCCGAACTCGAGGCAGAGGATGAGCCACTTGCGCCCACCGGCCTCGAAGAGGTGATAGTTGTTGTCCGTGCGGTCGCTCTCCTTGTCGTAAATGCCGCCGAAGGTTGGCCACTTCTTGAACGAGTCCAACGGGAAGAATTTCGCAAAGGCGGTTTCGCGTGTGGACGCCTTGCCTTCAGGCCCGAGGTCGTGATTGCCCGTGGTGATGGCGCTGGGGATGCCCTTGGCGTCGAGCAGCGCGTGCGCCTCGGCGGCAATCTGCCACTGATGGTTGGTGTTGTGCTGCGTGACATCGCCGACGTGCAGCACGTAAGGGATGTTGTAGCGCTTGGCGTTGTCGGCAATCCACTTCGTCTGCGCCGGGTAGGTCTCGGGATGTTTCCACGTGTAAATCTGCGTGTCCGGCAGCACCGCGAGCGTGAAGCCACCAGGCACGGGCACAGGCGCTTCGGCAAGCGCCAGTCCTGCGAGCACGAGCAGCGCGAACGGCACGGATAGAAGGGCAAACACCGCGCGGCGCGGCAGGCGGAAACTCATGGCGGAGAGTTGTGGCCGAAGCCGGGGCCAGTCAAGCCGCCCGGCAGTCGGGCTTTCCTCGCTGCAACCTCGCCATGTTCATCCGCGTCCACCCTCCTTGTATGACCCGCATAAAACCCGTCCGTCCGCTGGCCTTGCTGCTTCTCCTCGGTGCCTTCGCACTGAACCTCCCCGCCGCCTCGAAGCCCAACCTCATCCTCATCATGGCCGATGACCTCGGCTACGAGACCCTCGGCGCGAACGGGGGCACGAGCTACAAGACGCCCGTGCTCGACCAGCTCGCCGCCACCGGCGCGCGCTTCACGCACTGCTTCGTGCAGCCCCTCTGCACGCCGACGCGCGTGCAGCTCATGACCGGGCAATACAACGTGAGGAACTACATTAATTTCGGGAACATGGACCCGAAGCTCACCACGTTCGGCAACCTCCTCAAGCCCGCCGGCTACTCGACGTGCATCGTGGGCAAGTGGCAGCTTGGCCGCGACGTGGAGCTGCCGAAGAAGTTCGGCTTCGACGAGCATTGCCTCTGGCAGCACACGCGCCGCCCGCCGCGCTACGCCAATGCCGGACTCGAAATCAACGGCGTCGAGAAGGACTACTCGAACGGCGAATACGGCCCCGACATCGTCAACGACTACGCGATGGACTTCGTCACGCGCCACAAGGACAAGCCCTTCTTCCTCTACTACCCGATGATGCTCACGCACTCGCCCTACCAGCCCACGCCCGACAGCAAGACGTGGGACCCGAAGACCATCGGCGAGCAGGCGAAGCAGGACGCGAAGCACTTCGGCGACATGGTGGAATACATGGACAAGCTCATCGGCAAGCTCGTCGCGCGGCTCGACTCGCTCGGCCTGCGCGAGAACACGCTGCTCGTCTTCGTCGGCGACAACGGCACGGGCCGAGGCACTCGCTCGATGATGGGCGACAAGCTCGTCATCGGCGGCAAAGGCACGACGACCGAGTTCGGCATGCACGTCCCACTCATCGCGAACTGGCCCGGCAAAGTAGCCGCCGGAAAAGTCCACGCCGACCTCGTGGACAGCACGGACTTTTTGCCGACGCTACTGGACGCCGCCGGGGCGAAGCCGCCTGCCGGGTTAAAACTCGATGGTCGCAGCTTCCTCCCGCAGGCGCGGGGCGAGAAGGGTCAGCCGCGCGAATGGGTTTACTCGTGGTATTCCCCGCGTCAAGGCGCAGAGATGTCCGTGCGCGAACTCGCCTTCAACCACCGCTTCAAGCTCTACCGCACCGGCGATTTCTACGACCTCAGCAAGGACATCGAGGAGAAGCAACCCCTCAAGGTCGCGTCGCTTACCGGCGAGGCCGCCGCCGCCGCGAAACTACTGCAAGGCGCGCTCGACCAGTTCAAAGACGCACGTCCGGGGAATCTCGACCAACCGGGGGCGAAGGCCGACAAGGCGAAGAAGAAGGCGAAGTGAAGCGCTGCTGCCGTCGTGCTGACTACAGGGAGCGCGGCCTTCAGGCCGCAGAAACGTGCGTGAGGCAGTGGTGATTTCAACGCGCGGTTGCGGGCGTGGCTTCCTGCGGCGTGAACACCGCGCTCCACCCGAGGTCACTTCCCGTCGAAGTTCCCCTCCAGCTTCGCTGCGCCCGCCGTGACTTCCTGCCCATTGGCCAGCAGGTTTTGGAGAATCCAGTTGCCCTTCCCGCCGATAACTTGCAGTGAGCGCGTGGCTTTCCGCTCCGCGCGGTCGTCGCGAATCACGCAGCCGGCGACGCGCGTATTCGTCGTGTCGCGCAGCAGCAGGCCAACCCCGTCGGAGTCGAGGATGGTCGCGTTGGCGAGATGGAAGCGGTCACACTTCTCGATGAGCACGGCGGCGGGCTTGCGCCACACGCCGTTGACATGCAGGCCCGTGAGCGTGCAATCGCGCGAGCCACGGAAGACGAGGCCGCCGTTCACGTTCGTGCTGGTGCCGTAGTTGTAGCGCGGGTTGCGGTCGAACGCGTTCGGCCCGACGACCACGTTGCTCGAATCCTCCACGAGCAGGTCGTGCTGGTAGCCCATCCAAAACGTGTTGCCCGTGAGCGTCACGCCGCGCGCGTTTTTCAAGTGGACGTTCACCTGCACGTCGCTGAGGACGTTGCCCGTGATGGTGATGTGGCCTTCCTGCGTTATCGCGGTGCCAACGCGCTGCGCAAGGGATGGCTCGTGGCCCTGACCGAGGATGCGGATGTTCGCCGAGTCCGGGCCCGGGCTGTTGTGCTGGATGGTGCAGCCGGTGATGGCGACTTCAGCGATGGAACCGCCGGCGGAGTCGAGCAGGATGTTCGCGGTCGGCGGGGAGTTCTTGCCCATGTTGCTTTCGATGTCGCAGTTCGCGATCTGGATGTTCCGCACGTTGCCGCCGCGCCCGACGATGCCGCCGCCGGCGCAGTAGCTGATGTGGCTGCCAGTGATGTTGGACTGGTGGAGATTCACGTTGTCGTAGAACACGCCGATGCCCGTGCAGTGGTAGATGTGGCAGTCGCTGATGAGCACGTTGCGATTGCGCACGGCGAGGTGGATGCCGTGCCGCAGCGAGCGGAGGTGCGTGCGCGTGATGGTGATTTGCATCGTGCCCTCGGCCTCGATGCCGTCGGCCTCCGGGTGCGCACCCTCGATGGCGAGCGAATCCACGACCGGCATCCGCTGGCGCTCCCAGACGTTGGGCTTGAACTGCTCGGGGTCCGCCGTGCCGCCGTGCGTGCCAAGGAACTTGAAGGCCGGCCCCGGCCCCGCCATCACCACGCGTGCCGTGCCGTCGCCGATGAGCGAGACGAAGCCGGTCCGATCCAGCGCGATGAGCACGGTCTTCGTGAGCCGATAGCTGCCCTTGCTGAAATGCACGCTGCCACCTGCGTTCACCGCGCGCTGGATGGCCGCCGTGTCATCTGCTTTGCCATCGCCGACCGCGCCGAACTCGCGCACGTCCTTCGCCGTCGCGTGCCATGCGAAGGTGCAGAGCAGCAAGGCCTTTGCGAGGGAACGCGTGATGCCACTTCCCGATGACAACCGGCGGAACGCCAGTCGAGTGCCACGGCGCGCGTCTTCTCCCCTCCTCGGAGGAGGGGAGAAGGTGGCCGCAGGCCGGAT
This sequence comes from Akkermansia muciniphila, assembly GCA_945872195.1. GTDB lineage: Bacteria > Verrucomicrobiota > Verrucomicrobiia > Limisphaerales > SXTU01 > SXTU01. The sequence continues at coordinate 8,262 of CAMBZO010000015.1, forward strand.
GAGGGGTGAGGTCACCAACGCCGACGCCCGCAACCCCTCACCCCGGCCCTCTCCCCTCCTCCGATGAAGGGAGAGAGAGTGGAAGAACACATTGGCCCCAGTGTAATTCCACTGGCTGTTTCTTGGCGTGAGGTGAGATGTGATGCAAGGAGCGGCTGGATTCATGGCCGCATTGGACGCCGCTCCACTGCGACCAGCAAGCGCAATGCGACGCGCGAACCTCTTACTTTCCAATGCAGAACTGGCTGAAGATCGAGTCGAGCAAGTCCTCCGTCGTCGTCTTGCCGACTATCTCGCCGACCGCGTTGACGGCGATACGCAAGTCCATCGCGACCAGTTCGAGCGTGCGGTTGGTTCGCAACGCTTCTGCCGTCCGCACGGTCGCCGCACGAGCTCGCTGAAGCGCGTCTTGATGCCGCGAGTTGATCATCACCTGCAACATCTCAGCTTTGATCTCGCCAGCCCAGACGAGTTGCTTGATGGCGTCTTTGAGCGCTTCGATGCCGGAGCCAGTGAGGCAGGAGATGGCATTGGGGTGTTCCGGCGATTTGCAATCGCCGGCACGGGGCAAGTCCGCCTTGTTCAACACCACGATGCGTTTCTTCCCCGCGAACTCGGCGAGGAACTGTTCGTCCTCCGCCGAGATTGGCTCGCTCGCGTCCAGCACGTGCAGAATCAACTCCGCCTTCGCCACCATCGCGCGGGTGCGGCGGATGCCTTCGCGCTCAATGTCGTCGCGGGACTCGCGCAGGCCCGCCGTATCCACGAACACGACGGGCAGGCCACGGATGTTCGCTGTCTCCTCGATGGTGTCGCGCGTGGTGCCGGCGATGGGCGAGACGATGGCGCGGTCGTGGCCGAGGAGTTGGTTGAGGAGCGAGGACTTGCCCGCGTTCGGCCGCCCGATGATGGCGGCGCGAATGCCGCGCCGGAGGATTTGGCCTTCGTCCGCCGTGCGCAGCAGCTCGTCCATGAACTCGATGCCGCGCTCCAGCCGCGCGAGGAGCTGCCCGCGTGTGTCCGGCGCGATGTCTTCGTCCGGGAAGTCAATGTGCGCCTCGATGTGCGCGAGCGTCTTCACGAGGTCGTCGCGCAGCAGGTTGATGCGCTGCGAAAGCTTGCCCGCGAGCTGCTCGCCCGCCGCCGTGAGCGCCAGCTCGGTGCGCGCGTGGATGAGGTCGGCGACGGCCTCGGCCTGCGCGAGGTCGAGACGGCCGTTGAGGAAGGCGCGCTGCGTGAACTCGCCCGGAGCGGCCAGTCGCGCGCCAGCGGCGAGGAGCGCGTCGAGCACGAGCTTGGCGGGGAGCAATCCGCCGTGGCAGGAGAATTCCACTGTGTCCTCGCGCGTGAACGTGCGCGGCGCGCGCAACACCGCCACGAGCACCTCGTCCACGAATCGCCCGTCCCGCTCGACGCGCCCGTAGTGAATCGTGTGCGACGTCGCAGCGGAGGACTTCAGCGAACTCTTGCCGACGGGGACGAACACCTTGTCTGCCACCACCAGCGCCTCCGGCCCAGAAACACGGAGGACGGCCAAGCCGCCTTCACCGAGCGGCGTGGCAATGGCGGCGATGGTCTCGGAGAGTGAGTTCAAGGTTCCGTTTTTGGGTATCGAATTTCAATTTGGCGCGGCGTGACGTTTCTCAAACTAATGCTGCCGCTCGCGCGCATAGAAGATGAACCCAAAAACCCATGGCGGTATCAGCGCGAAGGAAGCGAGTTATCAGATACGACGAGGAGTTGAGCTGCTTTCAATCTAACCGGCTCCACCTGCGCCTGCTTCTTCGCCGGGAAGGCCGCGCCGCCCATCTCGGTCCACGCCTTCTCCACCTGCGCGTTGATGAACTGGCCGATGTAGTGCGCGATCTTCTCGTTCTTGCGGAGCGCTTCCTTGATCGTGTCGGACGCGGCCTGCACCTCGGCGGCGGTCTTGCCGGCGTCCTTGAGCTTCTTCACCTCGGCGAGGAGGGACTTGAAATACAACTGCTGGTTTGCCAGCACCTCGGGGCCGCCGCTGGGCCCGTGGGCGGGGCAGACTTTCAGCGGCTTGAGTGCGATCACTTTGTCGAGGGTCTTGATCCACTCGTGGATGTTGCCGTCGCCGATGTAGTTGTAGGGGCCGTTCACGCAGGCGTCGCCGGTGAAGACGATGCGCTCCTTCGGCAGCCACGCCCAGCCGTCACCGTAAGTGTGCGCGACGCCGAGGTGCAGCAGTTCCACGCGGTGCGTGCCGTCGTCGAAGGTGAGCTGCTTCTCGAAGAGGAGGCTGGGCGGGCGGAGCTTGCTGGCGGCCACGTCCTTGCGGCCTTTGGCGGCATCCTCCCACCGGCCTGGCTTCCCGCCGCCAAAGAGGTTGGTCTCGTATTTCTTCATCTCCGCGAGCACGCCCGAGTGGCCGACGATGGTGGCGCCGGCCTCGTGCATGACTTGGTTGCCGTAGGCGTGGTCGCCGTGGTGATGAGTGTCGAAGGCAAAGCGGATGGGCTTGTCGGTGAGCGCCTTGATCTTGGGGAGGACAACCTGCGCGCCGGAGGGGAAGTTCGCGTCAATGATAAGCACGTAGTCGTTGAAGACAATCCAGCCGTTGTTGCAGTGGCCGTGCCGGCCGATGTCGCCTTCGTGGAAATAGACATTGGGGGCGACCTTCTCGACGACGTTCACCTCCGCGCGAGCGAGGGGAGCGAGGAGGAGCGTGGCGAGGGCGAGACTGTGCGCGGAACGGAGGAATGCTTTCATGGGCGCGACTTTTGCAGAACCGGAAGGCGCGTCAAACGGGAAGTTCGGGCGCAGTGCGAGGCCGGGCGCAGCTTCACCCGCCGATGCAGCTCATCGTGCGCTCGGGTTGCTGGAAGCCCGGCTCGCCGATGTGGTGGCGGTCCTCCTTGCCCAGCACGATCTCGCGCAGGCGCGCAGTGAGTTCGGCATCGCTCGCGTCGCCGCGCAGGAGCGGCTTGAGGTCGTGCTCGTGCAGGCTGAAAAGGCAGGTCCGGATTTTCCCGTCGGCCGTCAGGCGGAGCCGATTGCAATGGCCGCAAAACGCCTCCGTGACGGGGGCGATGATGCCGATCTCGCCGCGACCGTCCGCGAAGGTCCAGCGCTTCGCCGTCTCGGATTTATTCTCGGACACCACCGCGCGCAGGTCGAAGCGCGCTTGCAGCCGCGCGAGGATTTCGCGACCGGGCACGACGAGGTCGCGCAGCCAGGCCCGGCCCGAATCCAGCGGCATGAACTCGATGAAGCGCAGACTCACGTCCTGCTCACGCGCGAACTCGGCGAGGCGCTCCAGTTCAGTGTCGTTCAAGCCACGGATGACCACGGCGTTCACCTTCACGGGCGCGAAGCCGAGCGCCTTCGCCTGCGCGATGCCGGCGAGCACGGAGCGCAAGCCGTCCCGGCCCGTGATGCGCTTGAAGTTGTCCGCATCGAGCGAATCGAGGCTGAAGCTGACGCGTGTGAGCCCAGCCGCACGCAGTGCGACGGCGTGCGGCGCGAAGTGCGAGCCGTTCGTGGTCATCGCGAGGTCGCGGATGCCGGGGATGGGCGCGAGGCGGGCAACGAGTTGCGGCACATCGCGGCGCAGGAGCGGCTCGCCGCCGGTGATGCGGACCTTCTCGATGCCCAACCCGACGGCGACGCGCACGACGCGCTCGATCTCCTCGTAGGTGAGCAGCTCGGACTTGGGCTTCCACTCGCGGACGATCGGCGTGAGCGTGGGCTGCGGGTTCTTGAGCGCGTCGAACTTGCCGCGATAGAAATTTGCCGCCTCCTCCGTCTCCGGCAGGCAATACATACACCGAAAGTTGCAGCGGTCGGTGATGCTGACGCGGAGGTCGCGCATCGTGCGACCGAAGGAGTCGTTGAGCGAGGGCAGCGTGGACATCGGAGAGTGATTAGTAATGAGTGCTGATTAGCCAGTCGGCTTGATGGTGCTTGCTGAGCACTACTACTAATCACTCACTTCCGACGCAAACGCGGCAACGCCGCGCGAGTTACTTTTTCTTCGGCGCGGGTGCGGCAGGAAAGTTCGGGCCGACGGTCACGCTCTTCTCGGTGCCGGTCTCCGCAGGCTTGGGCGCAGCGGGGGCGGGGGCCTTGATGGTCACGGTGCCGTCGCGGTGAACCTCGACGTTGAGCTGGCTGCCCTTGGTGGACATGGGCTTGGTGGAGGGAAGGGGTTTCAGGCCGTCCACGAGGAGCGTCGCACCTTTGCGCTCATCCATGAACGTGCCGCTGCGCATCCAGTCCAAGCGCCGGGCGATGGACTGGTCACTCTTGATGGTGGAGATTTGCTCCTTGAGGAAGGCGAGGTCGTTCATCTTGCGCTCCATCTCGGTGCGCTCGCCCTGCATTCGCGAGAGCTCCTTCGTGAGGAACGACTTGTCATCCTTCGTCACCTGCAGTTCGCCCTCGACGAAGGAGATGCGGGTGTTGAGCGTTCCGATCGTGGACTTGAGCTTGGTGATGTCAGTGTTCAGCTCGGCGACCTTCGCGTTCAACTGGTCCCGGGTGTTCTGCAAATCCTTGATGCTCGCGTCACGCGTGGCGATCTCCTGCTTCTTCGCGTTGTCCAGCGCAGCGTAGCGAGTGGCAGCGGCTTGCGCTGCGGCTTGCGCTGCGGCTGCGGCGGACTGGGCATCGGCAGCAGCCTTGGTCTGCGCGGCGGTAAGTGCGGCCTCGATCTTTTTGCCCTCAGCCTGTGCGGCCTTGGTCTCAGCTTGGGACTTGGTGAGTGCGCCGGTGGTCTGCGTCAGTTCAGCGGCGGTGGCTAGCACCTTGGCATCCAGCGCCCTCGCCTCTGCGGTCTTCGCAACGAGGCCCGCGGTGACGAGTTCGTTGGTCTTGGTGAGCGTGTCGTTGACCTTCTTCTGCTCGGTCAGCTCGCCAGTGGTCTTCTTCACGTCCCCTTCGAGCGTGGCAATGGTGCCGTCATCCTTCTTCTTTGTTTCCACCGCGTTGGTGTGCCGCATGAGCAGGCCAAAGCCCAGCAACACGCTCAGGGCCACCAACACCACGACTGCCGTCTTGTTATTCATACACGTCGAAGATGGGGGGAAGTGTGCAGCTTTGGCAAGCCCCTTGCCGGACACGGGCCCCGGCGCTGACTGGCCGAGCGGTTGACGCGAAGTGAGAACCCCGGCCCGTCCACTGCCGCAATTTCGGCCCCTGAACCCGGGCAAAGCACACCCCTCACCCCATCCCTCTCCCCTCCGCCGAGGAAGGTAGAGGGTGCCCAAAAAGGGGGGTGAGGGGTGTTGGGGGCTAACGCCGACTCCCTCTCCTCCATCGGGGGCAAGTCGGTTCACTTTTTCCCAGTCCCAGCCGGGGCCGCACCAGACGTGAAATACGCGAACAAGTCTTTCACCTGCTGCTCACTCAAGGCGTCGAGGAGGCCCTCGGGCATGAGGGAGATGTGGCTAGCTTGCATGGTCTTCACGTCGGTGCGGGCCAGCGAGTGCTTGTTGCCGGCAATGTCCAGCACCACGACGTGCTGGCCGTTGATCTCCGTGATGAGGCCGGTGAAGGACTGGCCGTCGTGCGTCTCGAGGTTGAACCCAAGGTATTCTTCCCGGATCGCGAGGCTCGGGTCCACGATGGCAGGGAGGATGAAGTCGAGGTTGTCGCGCTCGTAGCCGGTGAGGTCGGGGCCGATTTTACCGCCCTCCTTGTTGAGCGTGTGGCAGACGGCACAGGCGAGCTTGAAGACTTCATGGCCGGCCTTCACGTCGCCTTTCGCGCCGGCGAGGAGCTTCCGCACCTTCGCGATTTGGGCTTCCTTCTCCTCGCTGCTCTTGGTGAGGCGACCCCAATGTTTCTTGATGAGCGCGTCGCTCGTGGCGTCCTTGAACGCGGTGATGGCGAGCAGGTTCGCGATGGCGATTTGCTCCTTCTTGAGCTGACCCTCGTCCACGGCGGCGAGGAGGCGGCGCGACCAATCGGGGCGGCTGGCGAGCGCGGCTTGGGCGGTGTCGCGGAGCTTGCCGCTGAAGCCGGGATAAAGGTCAAGCAGCTCGCGCGCGATGTCCGGCGAGGCGAAGCGCTGGAGGGCGTTTACCAAGTCGAGGCGCAGCGCGTCGCTCTTCTCGAAGCGGAGCAGCTTCAGGAAAGTCGGCACGGCGGCGTCCACGCGGCGCTCGGCTAGGAGCGTGATGGTCTTGCGGCGGTCGGCCTCGGAAACTTTCGCGTCGCTGATGCGGGCAAGCGCGGCCTGCGCGGCGGGCGCGTGGCCGAGGCGCACGGCGAAGCTGATGAGCGTGGGCGTGGGCGCGCGGCTGGCCCACAGCTCGGCGACCTTCTTCGCGAGCGCGGGCGGGACGGACTTCACGGGGTCGCCTTGAAGGCCGGCCTCCATGCCTTTGATGAGTTCGTCGGCATCGGCGGGCGAGGGCGCGAGGGCGAAGAGCTTGGCGGCGGTTTCGAGGTTGGCGGCGGTGCGCTCGGCGGTGAAGCGCTGGCCCAGGCGCGCGATGATGAACTTCTGCACGATGGGTGCGTGCCAAAACGTGCTGTCCTCCAGCATGCGGAGAATGGCGTCGCGGTCGGTGGCGCACTTGCTCTCGACGGCCCACCAGAGCAGGAGGGGAACGTGTTTGTCGCTCACGTCCTCGCTGCGCAAGAGCAACTCGCGCGTGATGGGCAGGGCGTCCTTGCCGGGCAGACGCGTGACGCTGCTGGCGAGCTGCGCGCGGACTTCGGCGACGGGCTCGGACTTGGCGGTGGAGAGCAGGGCGGCCTGTTGCGCGGGCGTGATGCGCTTGCGGTCGCCGAGGAGTCGGATGGTCCAGTAGCGGACCATCTCGCTCGGATGCGAAAGGGTTTGCAGGGCAAAGGCGTCGTCGAAGCCACCGCTGGCGTGGACGGCCCAGAAGGTTTCGAGCGCGAGTTGGTTGCCGTCACCCCTCACCCCGGCCCTCTCCCCTCCGTGGGGCGAGGGAGAAGACTTTGCGAGCGCGAGCGCCTTCAGCTTTGGCACGAGCGACTTGTCTCCACGGTCCCACAGAACGCGCAGCGCGGTTTGCCGATGCCACTTGTTTGGGTGCGACAGGAGCTTGATGAGTTCGTCGGCGGAGAGCTTGGTGTAATCCATTTTCGCCCAGCCCACTTTCGCACCAGTTGCCGAGAGCCGGTAGATGCGGCCGGACTCCTTGTCCCAGGTATCGCGCGGGTCGAGGTGGCTCAGGCGGCTGTCGCACCAGTCGGCGAAGTAAATCGCGCCGTCGGGACCGGCCTTCATGTCCACGGGGCGGAACCAGCGGTTGCTGGAGAGCACGCTCGTCTCGATGTCGGCGGTCTGAAAGCTCGACGTGTCGCGCGCGACTTTGCTCGCCATCACGCGGCTCGTGAGCGCCATGCCGACGACGATGTGGCCCTCGTATTGCGGGATCGCGCCGCCTTCGTAGTAGAGCATCGCCTGCGGGAAGCGCGGCTCGTAGCCCTTGTGCGTCATGTGCTCGAACCATCCGAAGCGATACGGGCTCATCGCGGGGCCGTG
>CAMBZO010000016.1 GCA_945872195.1 Akkermansia muciniphila
AGCTGATCGAACTCCGCCACGCCCACGCGGCGAAAGCCCGTCGCCTCCGTCGCTGCTGCCGCTCTCGGCTGCGCGAGCGCCCACTGGACGGCGTTCATCAGCAGGCGATTGAACGACTCGTTTTCAAAATCCTTCAGGTGGCCGAGTGAGGTGTAGAAGACCGGCGTGCCCTTGAAGCTGTGCGTCCACGCGACCGGCTCGACGGGCTTGCCCTCGACGGAACCCATCAGCAACACCTTGGCATCCGCTGCGAGCGGCGTGTTCCGGTAGAGCGAGCCGGGCGAGGGGAACTCCTTCGCCACGCCCGTGAGAATCGGGTGGCCCGCCGCCTCCGGCAGCACCCGCACTGTGGTCGCGAGCTGGTTGTTGTGATGGTTCTGATAGTTGCCGCCGAGCACCTCGCGGTCCCACTCCTTCCAGTTCTCGAACGCGTGGCTCGCCGTGCGCAGTCCGATGATCGGTCGGCCAGACGCGGCGTATTTCCTGATCTGCGCGAGCTGCTCCTCTGGCAGCGTCATGCGCCGGATGTAGAGGATGGCGAGGTCGGCGGTGGCGAGTGCCTCCAGCCCGGCGATGGACTGCGCCTTCGGGTCGGCAGGCCGCTGGAGCAAAACGCACTTCGCTCCGAGCTTGGATTCCAATTGCTTCTGAAGCAGCGGCAGCGACTCGGCGGAATGGTATTCGAACTCGCCGCTGATGAGCACGATGGTCGGTGGCTTGGCGGGCGCAGCGGCGCAGGCGGACGCGCAGAGCAGACAGGCCAGGGCGAATCGGAGCAGGGAGGACAATGCGGCTTTCATGTTGGCGCAGTGATAGGCGCGTGGGCAGGGGCTGTCGAGCGACAACGCGAATGCGGAGCAGGATTACGAGCAGGAGCTGCGGCGAGCTGCCCTCCTCGGCTCGTAATTCTAATCTCAATCCTGCTCCTCCATTTTCCCTTCCTGACAACGCCGGACCGCCGCGCTACGCTCCCGCCCGTGTCCGCCGCCATCCACACGCTCGGCATCATCGCCGGCAACCGCACGCTGCCGTTCCTGCTCGCGAAGCAAGCCCGCGCCATGGGCGTCCCGCGCCTCGTCGCCGTCGCGTTCGAGGGCGAGACCGACCCGGCGCTGGCGAAGCTCGTGGACGACATTGTCTGGTTACGCGTCGGCCAGCTCGGCAAGTTGATTTCCGCCTTCACCGAGCGCGGCGTGAAGCACTGCGTCATGGCCGGGCAGATCGCACCGAAGAACCTCTTCGATCTCCGCCCCGACCTCCGCGCCGTCGCTCTGCTCATGCGGCTGAAGGAGAAGAACGCCCACACCCTCTTTGGCGGCATCGCGGACGAACTGCAGAAAGACGGCGTGGAACTCATCTCCGCCATGCCGTGGCTGCAACCGCTCATGGCTGGACCGGACTTCACGCTGGGCAAGAAGTTGAGCGACGACGAGTCGGCAGATGTGCGCTTTGGCTTCCGCATCGCCAAGGAGGTTTCCCGGCTCGAAATCGGCCAGACCGCCGTGGTCAAAGGCGGCACTGTGCTCGCCGTGGAGGGCTTCGAGGGCACGGACAAGGCGCTCGCACGCGGCGGCGAACTCGCCGGCAAGGATGGCGGAGCGGTCGCCGTGAAGGTCGCGAAGGAGCAGCACGACCTCCGTTTCGACATCCCCTGCGTCGGCCCACAGACGCTTGAAGCCTGCGCTGCCAGCGGCGTCCGCGTGCTCGCCTTCGAGTCCGGCCGCACGCTGCTGCTCGAGCAGGACGTGATGGAGAAGCTTGTGCGGCAGCACGGGCTTTCGCTGGTCACGATTTCCGGTTAGCCGCGAAAGGGCGCAGAGAGCGCAAAGGGATTTAGCCAACGGATAGCGCGTTGTCAGCAGGCGATTTCTTTGTGCACTCTGCGCCCTTTCGCGGCTAATTTCCTTCCCCCACTTGCCCTGCCCCGCCCGCGCGGGCACACTCCGAGCCTCATGCGCGAGACTTTCCGCAATTGGTGGGAAAACGTAGAAACCTTCGGGCTCGAAGTCATCTTCGAGCAGCGCAAGGGCAAGCGCGCCGGGCTTCTGCGCACCACGCTGCTCGGCCTCTCGAAGGTCTTCACGGTCCTCGTGAAGCTCCGCCTCTTCCTCTACAATGTCCGAATCCTGCGCGACGCCACGCTCGGCGTGCAGGTCATCGCCGTCGGCAATGTGACCGTCGGCGGCACGGGCAAGACACCGGTCGTCGAGAAGTTCGCGCGCGAGTTGACCGACGCCGGGCGCAAGGTCGCCATCCTCTCGCGGGGCTACCGTTCCAATCCCGGCCCGCTCGCCCCGCGCCTGTGGAACAAACTTCTCCTCCGCGACGACACCACGCCCCCGCGCGTTGTCTCGGACGGGAAGAGCTTGCTCCTCAACTCCGAGACCGCCGGCGACGAGCCTTACATGCTCGCGAGCAACTTGAAGGACGTCGTCGTGCTCGTGGACAAGGACCGCGTGAAGGCGGGCCGCTACGCCATCGCGAAGTTCGGCTGCGACACCCTGCTGCTCGACGACGGCTACCAGTATTGGAACCTGCGCGGTCGCCGGAAGGACATCGTGCTCGTGGACTGCCAGCAGCCCTTCGGCAACGAGCACCTGCTCCCGCGCGGCACCTTGCGCGAGCCGCCCTCGCACCTCGACCGCGCCAGCGTCATCTTCCTCACCAAGAGCGACGGTAACACCGCCCACCTCCGCGCCCGCATCGCCCAGCACAACCCAAAGGCGAGCATCGTCGAGTGCGTCCACCACCCGCTCTATTTCGAGGACGTGTTCACCGGCGAGCGGATGGATCTGAGCTTCATCAAGGGCAAGAAGGTCGCGAGCTTCAGCGGCATCGCACAGCCGGAGAGCTTCGAAGCCAGCCTCGTGAAACAGGGCGGGGAACTCGTCTATTCCAAGCGCTTCGCCGACCATCATCGCTTCACGCAGCAGGAAGTGCTCAACGCCATCAACCGCGCCAAGAAGCGACAGGCGGAAATCATCGTCACCACGCAGAAGGATGCCGTGCGCTTCCCGAAGATTGACCGCCGCGACCTGCCCATCTGCTTCATGCGCGTGGAAATCAAAATCCTTTCCGGCGCGAAAGACTTTCAAGACTGCGTGCGCCAGATTTGTTTCAAGTGATGGACGTGCTCCTCGCTCTCCTTGCCCGCGTCGTGGTTGCGTTCCTTCAGGCGCTGCCGCTCGGGACCGTGGCGTGGTTGGGGCGGGTGTTCGGCGCGTTGGCTTATGTGCTGGATGGGCGGCATCGCAACGTCGCCCAGCGGAACATCAGCGAATGTTTCCCGGAGAAGTCCGCCACCGAGGTTCGCTCGCTCGCTCGAGAGAACTTCCAGCGCATCGGCGAGAGCTTCGCCTGCGCGGTGAAGACGGCGAGCTTCGATGCCGACGGCATCCGCGCCGTGACCGAGTTCGTGGGCGCGGAGAAGTTTCCCAAGCCCACGCCGGGACAGTCGCCGCCCAGTGTCGTGTGCGCAGTTGGACACTTCGCGAACTTCGAGCTGCTGGGTCGATCCGCCTTGTTCTGCCCCGGCTACCAAGTCGCGACGACCTATCGCGGGCTGCGGCAGGCGGGGCTGACGCGCGTGATGCAGGCGTTGCGCGAGAAGTCTGGCAGCCTCTTCTTCGAGCGTCGCAAGGATGCCGACGCGCTCAAGACCGCGATGAACCGGCCCGGCATGATGCTGGGCCTCTTCACCGACCAGCACGCGGGCGACCGCGGCGTGCGGCTGCCGTTCTTCGGGCGCGATTGCTCCACGAGCGTCGCGCCGGGCGTGCTGGCGCTGCGCTACGGCTGCCCGCTCTTCACTGTCATCTGCTACCGCGTCGCGCCGGGTCGCTGGCGCATCGAGGTGGGCGACGAGATTCCCACGCACGCCAACGGCCAACCGCGCCCGGCGGAGGACATGGCACGCGACATGAATCGTGCTTTCGAGACCGCCATCCGTCGCGACCCGGCGAACTGGTTCTGGGTTCACAACCGGTGGAAGGAAGGGAAGTGGCGGGGCGGGAAAGAAGATGGGAGTCAGAAGCTAGAAGATAGGGAAACAGCATGAGCACTCCCTCCACTCCTCACTCCTCACTTCTCACTCCGCGCCGACTGCTCGTGCGCGGGGCGAACTGGATTGGCGACGCGGTGATGACCACGCCGGCGCTGCTGCGGTTGCGCGAGGCGCTGCCGGAGACGCACATCACGCTGCTCACGCATGAGAAGCTGGTCGGGCTTTGGGCGGGACACTCGGCAGTGGATGAAGTCATTACCTTCGCGCCGAAGGAAGGTGTGTTCAGTGGCGTGCGCAGGCTACGAGAAGGGGGCTTCGACGCCGCGCTGGTGTTGCCCAACTCCATCCGCACGGGATTGGAAGTCCTCTTCGCAGGGATTCCCCGGCGCATTGGTTACGCGGGTGGCTGGCGGGACTGGCTGCTGACGCAGGCCGTTCCTCGGCGCGCAGATGTCGTGGAGATGCGGAAGCGGACGGTGGAGGAAGTGCGGCGGTTGGTGGCCGACGCGGAAAGGAGCGCGGCCTTCAGGCCGCAGCAGGCATCATTGCCAGATGGCAGCTCCTGCGGCGTGAACGCCGCGCTCCCCGCCGCCAGTCATCACCTCTTCCACTATCTCCACCTCGCCGCCGCGCTGGGCGCGAAGCCGGAGCCGCTCGCGACGCACCTCGCCGTCTCGGCGGACGAGGTCGCGGCGGTCAAGGCGAAGTTCAATCTCCCAGACGGCCTGCTCATCGGCTTGAACGCGGGTGCGGAATACGGCCCGGCCAAACGCTGGCCTGCGGACCGCTTCATCGCTGCGGCGAAGGAGCTTCGCGCCCGGCTCAACTGTGGCTTCGCCATCTTCGGTGGCGCGGCAGACAAGGCGCTCGCGACGGAAATCGCGGCTGCGCTGGCCATCAGCGGTGTGCCGTCAGCGGTCAGCCTCACGAATCTCGCGGGCCGCACCTCGCTGCGGGAACTCTGCGCGGCGCTATGCGCGTGCCGAGTCCTGCTGACCAATGACACCGGGCCGATGCACATCGCCGCCGCGGTCGGGACGCGGGTGGTGGCGCTCTTTGGCAGCACGTCGCCGGAACTCACCGGTCCCGGCCTGCCCGGCGACACCCGGCACATCCTTCTGCAAGGCGAAGCGGCGTGTTCCCCGTGCTTCCTGCGCAAGTGCCCGATTGATTTTCGCTGCATGAACTCACTCACAGTCCCGGCCGTGGTGGACGCGGTGGAGCGCGCAGCGAAAGAAAAATTATGAGGAGAATAGTAAGGTGGGAGGACCTCAAGCGCACCGACAGCAACTCTTTTCCTGCCTTCCTGATCTCCTTATAAATCCCGCCCCGCTGCCGCTGCGAAGGGTTTCAGCTCCTGCATCAGCTTCGCGAAACCTTCGAGTGTGAGCTGCTGCGCCCCGTCGCTCCACGCTTCCTTCGGGTTGGGATGCACTTCGACGAGCAGTGCGTCTGCGCCCATCGCGGCGGCGCCTTTGCACATCGCCGCCACGAGGTCCGCGCGGCCCGCGCCCTGGCTGGGGTCAATGACGATCGGGCTGTGCGACTCCTGCTTGATGATGGGAATCGTCGAGAGGTCGAGCGTGTTGCGCGTGTAGGTCTCGAAGGTGCGGATGCCGCGCTCGCAAAACATCAGGCCGGGGTTGTTATTCGAGAGGATGTATTCGCCGGCGAGGAGCCACTCCTCGATCTTCATCGCGAGGCCGCGCTTGAGCAGCACGGGCCGGCCCGTCTTCGCGGCGGCGATGAGGAGTTGAAAGTTTTGCGCGTTGCGGGTGCCGATTTGCAGCACGTCGGCGTATTCGGCGACCATTTCCGCGTGGTCTTCGGAAAGCAGCTCGGTGATGACGGCGAGGCCGGTTTCCTTGCGCGCTTTGGCCAGCAGCTTCAAGCCTTTCACGCCCAGGCCCTGAAACTCGTAGGGCGAGGTGCGGGGCTTGAACGCGCCGCCGCGCAGCACTTTCGCACCGGCCTTTGCCACGGCTTCGGCAGTCGTCATCAATTGTTTCTCGCTCTCGACGGAGCAGGGGCCGGCCATGACGACGAGTTCCTTGCCGCCGATGACGCAGCCGTTGGGCAGGGTGATGGTGGATTTGGCCGGGTGCGCCTCGCGGCTGACGAGTTTGAAGCGTTTCTGGATGGGCATGACGCTCTCGACCTGCGGCAGCACGGTAAGCGTCTCGAGGGTGTGATGGGTGCGCTCGTCGCCAATGGCGCCGATGACGGTGCGGGCGACTCCGCGCATGACGTGCGGGCGGTAGCCGAGCCGGCGGATCTCGGTGAGCACGGCGGACTCTTCCCGCTTCGAGCACTTGGGGCGAAGGACGATGATCATGGCGCGAGTTTAGGGTGTGAGGCAGATCGGGTTGAAAAAACGGGGCGGCTCATAGCGGGTCCACGATCAGCGGTGGCACTGGCAGTGGGCGCGGGGAAAAGGCGAAGGCGGTCTTGATGCGCGTGCGCGCGGCCTCGGCTTGCTCGGTCGTGACGGCGTGGATTCTGGCCAGCACCGCGCCGCGCCGGATTTCCTCCCCGGGCTTGGCCAGCGCGTCCACGCCCACGTCGGGCTGGATCACGGAGGCCTTCGTCATGCGCCCGCCGCCGAGGTCGCGGACAATCTCGCCGATGATGCGGGCGTCGCATTGGTGGAGGAAGCCCTCGGTGTCGCTGATGCATTCCAGCACGACGGGCGCGGCGTGGTCCTGCTGGAGCTTCGCGCGGAAGGCGGCGAGGTCCGCGCCTTGGGCGGCGATGAGCTCGTCCCACTTGCGACGTGGTGCGCCGGAGGCGAGGCAGGCCAACGCTGTCTGCCGCGCCTCGATCATGCCGGGGGACTTGTCCGTCTGCACCAGCAGCGAGGCGGCGCATTCGAGGACGAGGGTTTGCAGGTCGGCGGGGCCTCGGCCTTCGAGGCATTGCACGGATTCCTTCACTTCGAGCCAGTTGCCGGCGGCACGGCCGTGCGGGGCGCTCAGGTCCACGAGCAGCGCGCGGGTCTTCACGCCGCACTCGATGGCGAGGCTGACGATGGCCGTTGCGAGGTCACGGGCTTCGTCACGGGTTCGCATGAAGGCCGCCGGGCCGAACTTCACGTCCATGATGAGCGCGTCGAGTCCCTCCGCCAGTTTCTTGGAGAGGATGCTCGCGGTGATGAGCGGGATGCTGGGGACGGTGGCGGTCACGTCGCGCAGGGCGTAGAGGAGTTGGTCGGCGGGAATCATGTTCGCCGTCTGGCCGCCCATGGCGACGCCGATGCGCTGCGTCTGCTCGATGAGGCGCTCGGGGGCGAGTTGTGTGGTGAGGCCGGGGATGGATTCGAGCTTGTCCAGCGTGCCGCCGGTGATGCCGAGGCCGCGTCCGGAGATCATGGGCACGCGGAAGCCGAGGCACGCCAGCAGGGGAGCGAGTGGGAGGGAGACTTTGTCGCCAACGCCGCCGGTGGAGTGCTTGTCCACGACGGGTCGCGGGTCATTCTTTGGAAATTTTAGCACCTCGCCGGAGTCGCGCATGGCGAGGGTGAGGGCGCGGGTTTCGCCGCTGTCGAGGCCGCGGAAGAATACCGCCATGAGGAAGGCGGCGACCTGATAGTCAGGGATGTTTCCGGCGACGTAGGCGTTGATGGCCGCTCGAAGTTGCTCCGGGGTGAGGGCGCGCCCGTCGCGTTTGGCTTCGATGAGCGGGAGGAAATTCATGCCGGGCGCGGCGCGGCGGATTACCTCATCGGGATTTTCGCTGCCGCCAAGCTGCCGGCCAGCAGGAAGAGCAGGCCGATGATCCCGATGGATTCCTGCCAGGCATCCTCGAACGGCATGTAGGAGCGCAAGATGGAGCGTTTGGAGGCCTCCCACTTTTCACGGCTGGGTTTGCCGGCGGCAAGGTCGCGCAGCACTGGGAGTTCTTTGGCGCGGTAGGCTTGGACGGCTTCGTCGGTCACTTTGATCGTGGCGTCCATGGTGGTGGAGGGGGTGTTGCGGGCGATGATGATCTTGAGTTCGGCGTCGGTGGCTTTGATCGCAATTCCCGCATTGGTGAATGCGGTATCGTATTGCGTTTTTAGTTGAGGGGCGAGAACTCGGTCAGTGTAAGCGTTCATGGCCTGCAACGCCATCACGCCAATGGTAAGGGTGGCGCAAACGCAGGCTGCGCCGCCGAGTGCGGGGTTCTTGGTCCGCCCAAGCAGCCGCGCGCCAACTCCGGCGAGCACTCCCAAAATGATCCCCATCCAAGCGGTGGTGAAGGGTGTGGACTTTGGATCAATAGGGGTTGCAGCAGTGGACTTGAGGAACGCGAACCAGAGCACCGCACCGATGAGGGAGCCGACGACACCACCGACGATGCCCATGACGAGGTTGGGCTGGCCGCTGGCTGCTGCGGGCTTGGCTACCGGCCTTTGTGCGTCAGGTTTCGCCGCCGGGGAGGCGTTTCCAGCAGGCGGAGCGACTGGCTTGGTGCCGGGCGGCGGACGGACGTGCTTTGGGACTTCCATCGGTTTCAAGTTGGGGCCGGACTTGCCCGTCGGAGCCGGACCGAAAGGATCGCTGACAACCGCGATGCCCGTTGCGGCGGCGGCGGGCGGGGGCGCGGCGGAAGGTGCAGCGAGGATGGGAGCGTGCTTCGCGGAGTAGTTGAGGATTTCCTGGTTGGCGAGTGGCGTGAGGTCGGCCTGGCAACCCGGGCACGTGACAGCTGAGGACATTTCCCGTTCGGCGAGTTCGAGATCGAACTTGTATCGGGCGCCGCACGCGCAGGTGACTTTGACTTCCTTGACAGGGCGCGACTCGGCGGAGGGCGGTGCGGGTTCCTTGCCAGAGAAGAAGTCGAGGAGCGCGTTGCACGCGGCCGTGGTGGGCGCACCGCAGGTGGGGCAGTTGAGGCCGTCGGGTGCGCGGCCGTTCACCAAGTCCATGCCGAACTTGAAGCGGTTGCCGCACTGGCAGGCGATTTTGGTGTCAATCATGGCGGGATGCACCCGGCAAATTTCCCCAGAACATCGAAATTAAGTCACGGTGACGGGACCATTCGTAACCTGAACCCGTGCTACAGCAAAGGAAAAACCTGTAACTCGCGCGGGCAAAACCAGCCTTACCGTTGAAGTTTCTTCTCCAGAAGCATCACGGTCTGGCGCACGCCAGAATCCACTTCCATGCGATCCTTCACGAGGCGGCAGGCGTGCATCACGGTGCCATGATCGCGCCCGCCAAAGGCCTCGCCGATGGTGTTCAGGCTGCTCTCCGTCATCTGACGGGAGAGGAACATGGCGATCTGGCGAGGGAAGGCGATGTTCTCGGGCCGGCGCTTGCTGGTCATGTCGGCGATGCGGAGGTCGAAGTGCTCGGCCACGCGCTTCTGGATGACCGGGATGGTGAGAGTGAACCGGCCTTCCTCGTGCAGCACGTCGCGCAGGAGGTTCTCCGCGGCCTCGATGCTCAAGGGTTTGCCCGTGAGCGAGGCGTAGGAGACCACGCGGATGAGCGCGCCCTCGAGCCGGCGGACGTTGGTGCGGATGCGTTGGGCGAGGAAATCTGCGAGGTCGTCGGGCAGGATGCAGCCCATCGCCGCCGCGCGCTTGCGCAGGATGGCCGTGCGCGTCTCGACATCGGGCAGTTGCAGATCCGTAACCAGCCCCCACTCGAAGCGCGAGACGAGTCGCTGCTCCAGCCCCTGAATCTCGCTCGCCGGCCGGTCGCAGGTGAGGACGATTTGTTTGTGCCCCTCGTGCAGCGCGTTGAACGTGTGGAAGAACTCCTCCTGAATGCGCTCCTTGCCGGAGAGGAACTGCACGTCGTCAATCAGCAGCAGGTCGGTCTGGCGATACTTCTTGCGGAAGCGGGCAAGGGAATTTTCCTGCAGGCCGGCGATGAACTCGTTAGTGAACTTCTCGGTGGTGACGTAGGCGATGCGGGCCTGCTTCTTGTGCGCTGCGACATGGTGGCCGACGGCGTGGAGCAGATGCGTTTTGCCCAAGCCGACACCGCCGTAGAGGAAAAGTGGGTTGTAGGATTTGCCTGGGTTCTCCGCGACCGCGCGCGCAGCCGAGTGCGCGAACTGGTTGTTGCCGACGACGAAGGTGTCGAAGGTGTTGCGCGGATTGAATCCGAGTTCGGCTTCTGCCGGCGCGTGGTTCTGACTGCGTGTAGGTGCCGCGCTCGGGGCGGGTTGAACATCCTTGGCCTTGGTTGGCAGATGATTCGTCTTCGGCGCGTGCGCGGCGATACGAAAGCGCACCTCCAGTTGTTTCCCCGTGGCGCTCGCGATTACGTCGCGCAAGAGACCAAAATAATTGTCCTTGAGCCACATCTCGCAGAAGTCATCAGTAACTTCGAGTGTGAAGGATTCCGCGTCCGTCGCGACCGCACGCAGCGGCGCAAACCAGAGTTTGAAAACCTCGGGGTTGAGTAGCGAGCGGAGGTTTTCCTGCGCTGCTGACCAGATTTTTTCGGCGTTGGGCTGCATTTGCGTTATTTTTCGCAAAAGCTCGATTTCGTCGGGCTTATTCACGCTGCCCCGTCACCGTCCCGGTAACACCGATAAAGGCGCGGTTTTTCGCGCAAATTCCGGAGTGTTGTGGGGAGTGGAGAGTTGGCTTCATGTCGGCGCACTTGAGTTGTCGAAATCGGCTTAACAAGTTCTTTTACAATTACTTAGAATACAAAAATCTCAGTTTTGAGGAAAAACGTCCCTCAGTGATTTGGCAACTGGAAATGCATTGAGTGCGCATGCTTGTAGGCGAGCATCAATGGACTGGGAAGGACATTTTATTAGCTCTTGTTCGCAAGTTGTTCACAACCGGTGTTTCGCCAATTAAATTAGGGTTTTCCGTATTTTTGGTCCCGCAGTCACGCGTCCAAACCGCAACGCCAGCAGAAATTTTTTCGGATCATACTGCCGCGTCGCCGGTCTCCTCGGTGCGGATGCGCACCACGCTCTCGATGGTGCTGATAAAAACCTTTCCATCGCCGATCTTGCCGGTCTTCGCGGCGCTGACGATGGCCTTCACAGCAGCCTGAGCATTTGCGTCGGTCACGACGATTTCGAGCTTCAGCTTCGGGAGAAAGTCCACCGTGTATTCGCTGCCGCGATAAATCTCCGTGTGCCCCTTTTGCCGCCCGAAGCCCTTTACCTCCACCACCGTCATCCCCTCGATTCCCATGCCCGTCAGGGCCTCTTTCACATTGTCCAGTTTGAAGGGTTTGATGATGGCCTCGATCTTCTTCATATAAGGTGTAGCGAGGAGTGATGGTAGACGTGTTCCTCCTGCTGTAAATCGGAAACTCAACGCGCGCGCAAATTACTTCCGTCGCCACTCCACCTTCGGCGGCTCTGGCAACCCTTGTGCGCGCAGCGCCGTGCGGAAGTGCATCTTCCCCACTCGCGCCAGCGTCCCGACGCCGTGCTGCTCGAAAATTGTCTTGGCCACCTTGTCGACGGCGGCGGACGCGCCCTTCGGCAGATCCACACCGATTTCCCTGCCCATCGCCGCCAGACCCGTGACGAACGCGTGCCTCGCCAATATGGAAGCCGCCGCCACCGCGAGGTCTGCCTCCGCCTTGTGTCGCTGCACGATCTTCAGCTTCAAACCACGCGCCTTCGCCTCGCGCGCCACCGTCGTCTCCGTCGCGGCGAACTGGTCAATGATCGCGTGCTCCGGCGGCGGGTTCAGGTGATGCGCCGGAGCGAGCACGGCGAGGATCGAGTTCACGTGGCCCTTCGCGAGCAACGGATTCAGGCTGCCGATGTCGCGGTAGCGCTGGTTGTAATTCACTCCGCCGAGCGTGAGCACCTCGTTGTGGCAGCCGGGCGTCTCGCGAATCACTTTGGCGAGGTCCGCGATTCGTCGGTCGCTGCCGATGTTCTTCGAGTCCTGGATGCCTGCGTCCTGCCACGCGCGCACCACCGACTCGTTCACATACACCGCCGCCACACACAGCGGGCCGAAGAAATCGCCCTTGCCCGACTCATCCACGCCGATCCGCGCCACGAACATCTCGGGGTGCAACACCTCCTCGTAGCCCACTTCCGCGCGTTTCAAAATCTCCGGCTCCAGCACGAACTCGACGAACTCCTGCGTGCCTTTGCCCTGCAACACCAGCTTGCCGCTCTCGTAAAACACGACGTTCAACTTGTCTTTCTCACCCGCGAACCGCGCGTAAGGCACGGTGCGCGGCTTGAACCCGTGCTCGCGCAAATGAGCGTCCAGCGCGGTGGCCTGCTCGTCCGTCAGCTTGCACGTGTGCATTGTCATCGGTTTCACACGGCGAGTTTCGAGTTTTGAGTTTACAGTTTCGAGTGCAAACTGCGCCCGCGTGCCAAGACCGACCGACAGTTCAAAGTTCAAAGTTCAAAGTTCAAAGTCGCGCTCACCTACCACCGCGCGCCGCCCTGCCTTTCAACCCTCCCTCGTTCCCTCGCTGCTCGACTGGTTTGCCACCGCCGCCCGCGACCTCCCATGGCGGCGCACGCTCGATCCCTACGCGATTTGGGTCTCGGAAATCATGCTCCAGCAGACACAGGTGAAGACCGTCATCCCCTATTGGGAGCGCTGGATGCGCGAGTTGCCGGACATCGCCGCGCTCGCCGCTGCTCCCGAACAGCGCGTGCTAAAACTCTGGGAAGGCCTCGGCTACTACACGCGCGTTCGCAACCTGCAAAAGGCCGCGCAGCAAATCGTCGCCGAGCACGCCGGCCAGTTTCCGCGCGACTGCGATGCCGTGCTGGCACTGCCCGGTGTGGGCCGCTACACGGCGGGTGCAATCACCAGCATCGCCTTCAACGCACCCGCGCCGATCCTCGACGGCAACGTCATCCGTGTTCTTACCCGCCTCTTTGACATCCGTGAAAACCCGCGCGACAAGCCAACGAACGACCTGCTCTGGCACCTCGCCACCCAACTCGTCCAAGCCGCGTTCAACTTTCAACCCTCAACTTTCAACTCTCAACTCCTCCTCTCCGGCCCCTGCTCCGCGCTGAACCAGTCACTCATGGAACTCGGCGCGACCCTCTGCACCCCGCAGAACGCGAAATGCCCGCAGTGCCCCCTGCGCTCTCACTGTGCCGCGCGCCGTGAGGGACGCGTGGATGAGCTCCCGAACCTCGGCCCGCGCGCTGCTGCCACGGCTCGGGAGTTTCACGCCTTCGTGGTGGAGCAGGACGGGGAATTTCTGGTGACGCAGCGGCCGGCGAGAGGTGTCAACGCGGGTTTGTGGGAATTCCCAAACCTTGAAGTCACCGGCGCCACCCGCCCGCCGCCCGACTCGCTGAAACAGCTTTTGCAAATCACCGCCCGTTGCGAGCCACTCTGCGAGGTCAAGCACACCATCACCCGCTACCACATCACACAGCGCGTATTTCGGGTTCGCTCGGCAGCGGCGGCGGACGGCATCCCGACGGACACTCGGTGGCTGGGCTTGGCGGAACTGCACGCACTCCCCTTCACCAGCGCGCACCGGCGCATCTTGCGACGGCTCGCAACGGGGAGCTGACTACTCCTTCCGCGCCGGGGCCAAGTCGCGGCAGTTCGCCTCGTAGAAGTGTGTGGCATTTGCCAACGCCAAGCGTGGCCCCTCGCGTTGACGCTCCCGTCCGTGCCCGGTAGCGTCCTTCGCATGATTGATTTGGCCGAAGCCCAGCCGCGCAGCGCCGACCTGACGCTGCCGCGTCTGCGCGGTCCGCGCCCGCCCGCCCAGACCGAGGCGCTTGCCGTCGAAATTCTTGCCCTCAAGCGCCAGCAC
Source organism: Akkermansia muciniphila (assembly GCA_945872195.1). Classification (GTDB taxonomy): domain Bacteria; phylum Verrucomicrobiota; class Verrucomicrobiia; order Limisphaerales; family SXTU01; genus SXTU01. The sequence continues at coordinate 13,732 of CAMBZO010000016.1, forward strand.
AACGCCGTCATCCTCGCGCACAACTACCAGGTGCCAGAGATTCAGGACGTGGCGGATTTCGTGGGCGACTCCCTCGGTCTTTCTCAGCAGGCGGCGAGCACCAGCGCGGATGTGATCGTCTTCTGCGGCGTCCACTTCATGGCGGAGACGGCGAAGATATTGAACCCCGGCAAGATCGTCGTCCTGCCCGACAAGGACGCCGGCTGCTCGCTGGAGGAAAGCTGCCCCGCGCCCGAGCTGGCGAAGCTTCAGGCGACGAACCCCAACTTCTACACCATCGCTTACATTAACTGCTCGGCGGCGGTGAAGGCGTTGAGCGACGTGATTGTGACCAGCGGCAACGCCCTCAAGATCGTCAACGCCGCGCCCAAGGACCGCGACCTCCTCTTCGTGCCCGACGAGAACCTCGGCGCGTGGGTGATGGAGCAGACGGGCCGCCCCATGACGCTCTGGCGCGGCAACTGTTACGCCCACGTCGAGTTCCAGCGCGACAACATCCTGCGCGCCCGCGCCGCCTATCCCGACGCGAAGATCGTCGTCCACCCGGAGAGCCTGCGCGAGGTCCGCGAGTTAGCCGACGTGGTCTGCTCGACGGAGAAGATGATCACCTACTGCAAGAACAGCCCCGCGCGCCGCTTCGTCATCGTCACCGAGTCCGGCATCATCCACCGGATGCAGAAGGAGTGCCCGGACAAGGAATTCCTCTGCGCCCCCGTGTTCAACGTGATGCAACTGCCCACGGATAACTGCCGGTGCAGCGAGTGCCGCTACATGAAGATGAACACGCTGGAGAAACTGCGCGACTGCATGAAGCACCTCGCCCCGCGTGTGGAGATGCCCGCCGACATCCTCGCGAAGGCCCGCGCGCCCATCGAGCGGATGCTGGAAATCTCGGCCCGGGCTTGACCGTTCAGCCCCGTTCCACCGGGCTTCCAACTGTATCCTTCCTGCTGAGCAGATGGAGCTACCGCACCGCTTCACTTCTTCGGCAACTGCGCCTCGATCTTCGCCGCGACCTGCTTCGCGAGGAACTCGGAGCCATCGCTGTTGAAATGCACGTCCTTCGGGTTTTGCAGCTTGGCCAGGTGCGGCGTGATGGCGGCGTTGAGGTCGTTGATGGCGACGCCGGTTTCCTCCATGACCTTCCGGGCGATGGCGTTGTAGGTCGGCACCTT
>CAMBZO010000017.1 GCA_945872195.1 Akkermansia muciniphila
GCGGCAAGGAGCGTCCGTTCACACAAAACCAAGATTGACCGTCCCCGGGCACTTGTTACATTGCGCGCCCTTTGACGGCAATTTTGAGCCGTCACCCGTATGCGACACACAATTTCAGTGCTGGTGGAAAACAAGTTCGGCGTGCTCACGCGCGTGGCTGGCCTCTTCTCGGGGCGCGGCTACAACATCGACACGCTCAACGTCGCGCCCACCCAGGACGCCAGCGTCTCGCGCATGACTATCGTCACGCGCGGCGACGACGCCACACTCGAGCAGATCGTCAAGCAGCTCAACAAGCTGGTCGAGGTGCTCAAGGTTATTGATTTCCGGGACGGCGAATACATCGACCGCGAGCTGGTGCTGGTGAAGGTGGGCGTGGACTCGAAGTCCCGCGCCGAGGTGATGCAAATCGCCGACATCTTCCGCGCCAAGATCGTGGACGTGCAGCCCAAGAGCCTGACCATCGAGATCACCGGCAACGAGAGCAAGGTGGAGAAATTCCTCGTGCTGATGCAGAGCTTTGGAGTGCTCGACCTCACGCGCACGGGCAAGGTGGCTTTGCCACGCAAGTAGTCAGAATTCAGCAGTCAGTTTTCAGCAACGCAACCTGTAACCCGAAACACACTCATGCCCGCAAAAGTTTATTCCGACAAAGACGCCGACCTCGGCGTGCTCAAAAACAAAACCCTCGCCGTCCTCGGCTTCGGCTCGCAGGGCCACGCCCACGCGCTGAACCTCAAGGACAGCGGCCTGACCGTTATCATCGGCCTTTACGAAGGCTCCAAGTCCATCGCCGTCGCGCGCGAGAAGGGCTTCGAAGTCGTCCCGACTGCTGAGGCCGTGAAGCGCGCCGACGTCATCATGGTCGCGCTGCCCGACACCAAGCAGGCCGCCGCTTACGCGAAGGACATCGCGCCCAACCTCACCAAGGGCAAGACCCTTCTGTTCAGCCACGGCTTCGCCATCCACTTCAAGACGGTCGTCGTGCCCAAGAACGTGAACGTCATCATGGTCGCGCCGAAAGGCCCCGGCCACATCGTCCGCCGCCAATACACTGAGGGCAAAGGCGTGCCCGCGCTCATCGCGGTGCATCAAGGCGGCACGGCGGCGAAGAAGGTCGCGCTCGCGTGGGCCAAGGGCATCGGCGGCACGCGCGCCGGCGTCATCGAGACGGACTTCAAGGAAGAGACCGAGACTGACCTGTTCGGCGAGCAGACCGTCCTCTGTGGCGGTTGCACCGCGCTGGTGAAGGCCGGCTACGAGGTGCTGGTCGAGGCTGGTTACTCGCCCGAGATGGCTTACTTCGAGTGCCTGCACGAGCTGAAGCTCATCGTGGACTTGATGAACGAAAAGGGCATCGCCGGGATGCGCTTCTCCATCTCCGAGACCGCCAAGTGGGGCGACGTGAGTGTCGGCCCGAAGATCATTGATGCCTCCGTGAAGAAGCGGATGCAGAAGGCGCTCAAGGAAATCCAGTCTGGCAAGTTCGCCAAGGAGTGGGTCGCCGAATACAAGGGCGGCTACAAGAAATACAACGCCCTGCTCAAGGCCGACGAGAACCACGGCATCGAGAAGACCGGCGAACGGCTCCGTGGCCTGATGCCGTGGATGCCCAAGCGCTCGATCAAGGGCGTGCAGGCGGCTTACTGAGCGACGCAACGAAGGAACTTCAAGCCGCCGGGAGCGAAAGCTACCGGCGGTTTTTTCATAAGCAGCTCCTCAGGTCCGCGACGGGAATGTGCTTGAACCCCAGCGCATCTCCTGTGTCCATTGCGGCCAGTAATATTTCATCCTATGGCCCTCTACATCTACGAAACGATTCCCAAGAACCCTAAGCAGAAGCCGCGTCGCTTCGAGGTGCAGCAGAGCATGAAGGACGCGGCACTCACGAAAGACCCGGAGACTGGCCTGCCAGTGCGCCGCGTCATCACCGGCGGTTCCGGGAGCATCTTCCGCGGTCTGAGCATCCTCTCGATGAACCGGCCGAAGCGGAAATAGCTGACCGCTACTTCCGCATCGGCAGCCACCCCTTGCCCGGGATGAACTCTCGGCTGCCGGCGTCCGTTTTGCAGCCGGTGAGGGTGAGCGCCGCGACCGCGACCACGAGCAACAGGAGATGCTTCATGTCGCGAGCATAAACGGGGTTGTCAGCCCCGCAAGCGTGTAGCAAGTTGCCACCCAGGTCACGATGCCGGGCAAGTTCAAATCATTAAAAGGCCAGTTGCTCCTCGACGGGGGCAAGCTCGCGGGTTCCTGCTTCCACCGCAGCGTCGTCCTCATCTGCCAGCACGATGCCGAGGGTGCGTTCGGCCTCGTCGTCAACCACTCAACCGACAAGAAAGTCGGTGAGGTGCTCGTCGCCGACATGCCCGACACGCTCAAGGAACAGCCGCTCTTCCTCGGCGGCCCGGTGCAGCCGCAGGCCTTGAGCTACCTGCATTCCGATGCGTTCCTGCCCGACGCGAACGTCCTGCCCAATCTCCACCTCGACCACTCGCTCGACGAACTGGTCGAACTGGGAGGATCCTTTTCGCCCACCCAAAAACTGAAAGTCTTCGCCGGTTACGCAGGCTGGTCGCCCGGCCAGCTTGACGACGAGATGAAGCGCGGCGCATGGCTCACGCACCCAGGCTCGGTGGAACTCGTCTTCGACGGGGAATCCAAGCACCTGTGGGTCAAGCTGGTCCGCCAGCAGGGCTGGCAATATCGCCTCCTGTCCGAGCAGCCAGAAGACTTGAACTGGAACTGAAGCATTGGCGCGGGGGCTTTCCGACCGGGTGGAGGAACTTCAGTTTCCTTCATCCTGCCAGCCCACTGCTTCAGCCGAAGTGAAACGTGGAGAAGGGGCTTGCCAATGCAGAGGGCGTTCCGCAAAACTGGGCCGTTCAAAACACCAGACTTTATGGCCGACATCGCTAACAAATACGAAAACAACGTCACTGGGAAATACTTCGTGGACAACCAGTGCATTGACTGCGACCTGTGCCGCGAGACCGCTCCGGAGAACTACACCCGCTACGATGACGGCGGTTATTCCTACGTGAAGAAGCAACCCGAGACGCCCGAGGAAGAGGCCCAGTGCAAAGAGGCCAAGGAAGGCTGCCCCGTCGAAGCCATCGGCGACAACGGCTGAGACCGAACTCCCTTTCAAGCAAACACCCGCCCGCGCAAGCCGGCGGGTGTTTGCTTTGGTAGGGGCGACCGGTGGTCGGCCTCGCTACTCCCTCAGAAGCTGGAGGCCGCGCACCGCGCGGCCTTACCCCATGGCCCTCCGCAACAACTCCAGCGCTTGGAACGAGGTCATATACTTGAACGTCTCGCGGTCATAGCGGTTGACGGGGCTGATGACCTTCGTGCCGCCCGCTGAAGCCAGCGCGATGAAGACTGTGCCCACCGACTTGTTGGAACCGTCGTTGTTTGGTCCCGCGATGCCCGTCACCGCCAGTGCAAAGTCCGCGCCCGTGCGTGCCCGCGCGCCCTCGGCCATCTCTCTCGCCACCTCCTCACTCACGGCTCCGTGTGCCTTGAGCGTCTCCGCGCGAACGCCGAGGAAGTGTTCCTTTGCCGCGTTGCTGTAAGTCACCAAACCCGCAAGGAAGACAGCGGATGCCCCCGGCACGTTGGTCAGCCGGTTGGCAATGAACCCGCCGGTGCAGGACTCCGCCAGCGCCAGCGTTTGCTTCCGCTCGGTGAGTTTGCGCAAGAGGACTTGCTCCAACTCGTCGTCGCCCTCGCCAAAGATGTGTTCACCCGCCAACTCATAAACGATGCGCGCGGCCTCGGCCACGTCTGCATCTGCGCCGCAGCCGCGCGCGACGAAGCGCACGTCCACCGCGCCGGTGTGGGCGCAGTAGCCAAGTTCCAAGCCCGCTTCCATTAGCGGCTTCAGCGGCCCGGCGATGCGTTCCTCCAAGTAAGATTCGCCAATGCCAACCGTCCGCAGCGTGCGGCAGACGAAGTCGCCTTCGAGTGGGAGTTTCTCTCGCAGCAACGGCGCGACCTGATCCTTAAACATCGGGCGCAGCTCGCGCGGCGGTCCCGGCAACATGACCAGCCAGCTCGCTTTGCCGTCCGCGCGAAACGGACTCGGACTGACGTGCAGCGCGAGGCCCGGCGCGGTCCCGTGGGCGTTGTGCAACACGAGCGCACCCTCGGGCACCATCGCCTGCACGCGCGTGCTGGCGGGCATGGGGCGCTTGCGCTGGGCGAAGAACGACTCGACGTGCGCGACGATGGCCGGGTCTTCGTTCAGCGTGCGTCCGAGCAGAGCGGCGATGCGGTCGCGCGTGATGTCGTCGGAGGTCGGCCCCAGCCCGCCAGTGGTGATGATGAAGTCCGCGCGGCCCAACGCCTCGCGCACAGCCTGCTCGATGTCGTCCGCCGTGTCCGCGACCGCGACCTGTCGCGTGACGACGTAGCCGAGGTCTGCGAGCTGGCGGCAGAGCCATTGCTGATGAGTGTTTAGCACGCGCCCGAGCATCAGCTCGCTGCCGGTGTTGATGAGTTCGAGGTTCATGCCGGGAAACTGAATCAGCCGCGAAAGAACGCAAAGCTCGCAAAGGTTTTTTCTCTTTGCGCGCTCTGTGCCCTTTCGTGGCAAATCATTGGGAAGCTCCTTGTGCAAGCAGCAGTGCGCCTGTGGGCACCGCATCCTCACCCAACCCCGCCAGCGCCACGCGCGGGCCGGGGGCGAAGGCTTCCATGACGTAGCGCTTCAGCGCGCTCGCCACCGCCGCGCGCAATGGCTCGCCCACGAGCGACAAGCCGCCGCCGAGCACGATGACTTCCGGGTGCATCAATTGCGTGACGTGCGACAGGCCGAACGCGAGATCATCGGCGACTTCGTCGAGGATGCGCCGCGCGAGCGCGTCGCCTTGCGCGAGGGCGGGTGCGAGGGCGCGGGCTTCGCCGTGGTCGGCATCGGCGGTGAGTTGCGCCAGTGGACTCCTTGGTTCGCGCTGGCAAGCCTCGCGGATTTTCCGGTCCACCGCCCAACCCGCACAGCGCTGCTCGATGGTGAGGCCGGACTTATCCAGCCGCACATGGCCAATCTCCGCCTCGCCCGGCTTCGCGCCGTGGTAGATGCGCCCGTCCACGACCAACCCACCACCCACGCCGCTGCCGAGCGTGACGTAGAAGACCGGGTTGCTGCCCACGCCCGCGCCGCGCAAGGCCTCGCCGAGCGCGGCTGTGTTCGCGTCGTTGTCCACGGTCACGGGCAGGCCGGTGAGGCCGCGCAGCCATTCGCCGAGGGGAAATTCCGACCAGCCTTCAATCTGGTGCGAGCAGCAAATTTGCCCGGTCGCCGAATCCACCGGCCCGCCGAAGCCGACGCCGAGAGCGGCAGGCTTCACGAGCACCATCAACTCAGGCAAGGCACCGGCGATCTGCTCCCGGATGCCCGCGCCGCCGCGCGTCTTGTCCACGGTGAAGCGCCGCCGCGCCGTGATGTGCGCGTCCGCGTCACCCGCGACGAGTTGCAGCTTGGTGCCGCCGATTTCGATGCCGAGGAAGCTTCGCTGCATGGCGGGATTTCAACGGCGGGAGGGAGCTATTGCACGGAGAAAAGACAAACTTGTGCTCGCACACGAAGCTGGACTGCGGCGGGACGGTGCCCGCTGGAGCATGTTGCGCAGGTCCTCGCTTGAAGTAACCGCCCCTCAAAGCAGTCCGTTTCTTCATGTCCAATCATGAAGCACTTGCCGCCCCGAGCGCGGCGAACCGCTTCTCCCGGCGCAGCCTCCTGCGGGGCGTCGGCGCTTCGTTGTTTCCCCTCTGCGCAGGTTTTTCGCACGCGGCGGGCATGGGGCCGCTCCGCACCGGCAAGGCCAAGTCCGTCATCATGATTTTCAACGGCGGCGCGCCGAGCCACATTGATTTGTGGGACCCGAAGCCCGACGCGTCCGACGATGTGCGCGGCCCTTTCAAGCCCATCCACACCAACGTCCCCGGCATCCACATCTCCGAACTGCTTCCGCGCATGGCCAAGCGGATGGACAAGGTCGCCCTCATCCGCTCCGTCCATCACGGCCACAGCAGCCACAACGGTGGCATGCACTGGGCCACCGTCGGTCGCCCCTACGCCGTGGACAGCACCCTCATCACCCCCAGCCGCACTGACATTCCGTGCTTCGGCACGCTCATCGGCTGGCTTGCGCAGCGCGATGGCTTCAGCAGCGGCGTGCCGCCCTACGTCATCACGCCCTTCCCGCACTGCGACAGCAAAGTCTATCTCACCCCCGGCCAGTTCGGCGGCTGCCTCGGCGCACGTTTCGACCCCTACGTGCTCGACGACGACCCCAACGGCGCGGCCTTCAAAGTGAGCAACCTCGGCCTCGACGAAAGCCTGACACCCGTGCGCTTTCAGGAACGCCTCGGCCTGTTGCAGGAACTCACCGTCACCTCGCCTAAGCTCGCCTCGCCGCTCGCCGCCGAGATGGATGTCTTCAACCAGCAAGCCGCCACCCTCCTCCAATCCGGCAAAGCCGCCGACGCCTTCGACCTCAGCAAGGAACCCACCTCCGTGCGCGAGCGCTACGGCCGCCACAGTTGGGGCCAGTCCCATCTTCTCGCGCGCCGGCTCATCGAGTCCGGCACGCGCTTCGTCTCTACGGTCAACGGCCCGAGCATCACGTGGGACACGCACAAAGATAACTTCAACACTCTGAAGAACCGCCTCGTCCCGCCCATGGAACAAGCCTACTGCGCGCTCCTCGACGACCTCGAAGAACGCGGCTTGCTCGACTCCACGCTCGTCATCTGGATGGGCGAGTTCGGGCGCACGCCCAAGATTAACGTGGATATCGGGCGCGACCACTGGCCGGGCTGCTACAGCGTCCTGCTCGCGGGCGGCGGCATTCGCGGCGGCCAGCTCGTCGGCGCCTCCGACGCCATCGGCGCCTACCCGAAGGAGCGCCCCGTCAGCCCCGCTGACATCCACGCCACCGTCTATGCCGCGCTCGGCTACGACGCGCACAACATCCACTTCACCGCCTCCGACAGCCGCCCGATGCCCGTCTGCGAAGGCACGCCCCTCAGCGAGCTGCTCTGACCGTCCAGCGCAGCGGAAAGACTTTACCTCACCTTCGTTTGCCTGTAACAACCGCGCCGTTCCACCGCACGTTCGCGGGACTATGACAGCCACATCATGAGCAGGGAAATGCAGCTACAACGCTGGGAGTTGAAATACATCATCCCAGAGGACACCGCGTTGGCGGTCGCGCGGTTCGTCAGCTCCTACACGGTGCTGGACGACTACGGCGTCGGGAAGCCCCACAACTCCTACCCCATCCACAGCCTTTACCTCGACTCCGAGGCGCTCACGATTTACTGGCACACGATCAACGGGAACAAAAACCGCTTCAAACTCCGCCTCCGCTTCTACGACAACGACCCCGAGTCGCCCGTCTTCTTCGAGATCAAGCGCCGGATGAACAACGCCATCCTCAAGCAGCGCGGCGGCGTGCGGCGCAAGTCCGTGGACTACATCCTCGCCGGCCACCTGCCCCAGCCCGAACACCTCATCAAGCAGGACAACCCCAAGGAACACGTCGCCCTCCAGCGCTTCAGCCAATACCTGAAGGAATACAAGGCCGTCCCCAAGGCCCACATCCATTACCTCCGCGAGGCCTGGGTCAGCCGGCACGACAACTCCCTGCGCGTCACCTTCGACCGCAACGTCATCATCTCCGCCGAGCCGACCGCCCGGCTGGAGACCGACCACGTCAACCCCACCTGCGTTTTCGGCAAGGACGTGGTGCTGGAGTTCAAGTTCACCGGACGCTTTCCGGACTTCCTCCGCGAGTGCTGCCGCATCTTCGGGCTCACCACCACCACCGCCGCGAAATACGCCGACGGCATTGCGCTCGCGGGCGAGCGCCGCTTCAGCGCCGTCACCGCCCTCCAGCAAATGCGCGCGAAGCAGCCGCTCGAGGAGTTCGATGATACGCACGTCTTCCACGAGGACGTGCGCGCGACCAAGACGATCATCTGAGGCGGAGACTCGCGGCTCCTCTTCCTGCTTATAATCGTGATCCTGCTCCTGCCCACCTTCTCGGAGGCGGAGCAGGATCACGATTACGAGCAGGAGTGGAAAACCCGGTTGCATGTGGCTTGAACACGCGCCATCGAACGGGCATCCCTCCATCCCGCTTGCCGCCGCTGCCCCGCTGCGCTACCACTCGCCTAGCTTCCACTTATGAAACGGCTCCTCTTCCTCTCGCTCCTCACAGTCGTGCTCCCCTCGCTGCGCGCCGAGCCGCTCCCGCAGCCCAACTTCCCCGCCGCCCTCGCGGAAACCATCACCAACCTCTCCGCCTTCATCCGCGTGGACACCGTCAACCCACCCGGCAACGAGACCCGCGGCGCGCAGTTCCTCAAAGCCATCCTCGACCGTGAGGGCATCCCCAGTGAAATCCTCGCGCTCGAACCCGCGCGCGGCAGCCTCGTCGCGCGGCTCAAGGGCAACGGCAAGAAGAAGCCCCTCCTGCTCATGGGCCACACGGATGTCGTCGGCGTCGAGCGCGACAAGTGGACCGTCGAGCCCTTCGCCGGCATCGTGAAGGACGGCTGGGTCTACGGTCGCGGCGCACTCGACGACAAAGGCATGACCACCGCCTTCCTCAAAATCTTCCTCCTCCTCCACCGCCACCAAGTCCCCCTCGACCGCGACATCATCTTCCTCGCGGAGTCCGGCGAGGAAGGCACCACCCACGTCGGCATTGATTTCCTCGTTGCCAAGCACTGGGACAAGATTGCCTGCGAATACGCCCTCAACGAAGGCGGACGCATCCACGAAGTCGGCGGCAAAGTCACCTACGTCGGCGTCTCCACCACCGAGAAAGTCCCCCGCCCCTTCCTCATCTCGGCCAAGGGCACCAGCGGCCACGGCTCCCGCCCGCGCCCCGACAACGCCATCGTCCACCTCTGCGCCGCCGTCGCGAAGATTGGCGAGTGGCAGGCCCCGATGCGCCTCAACGACACCACGCGCGAGTTCTTCAAACGCCTCGCCACCATCAGCCCCGCGCCCGACGCCTTCCTCTTCACGCACCTCGAAGACCCCGCCGTCGGCGCATTGGCGCAGGAGAAGTTGCGCCTGAACTTCGGCACCTACCACGCCATGACCCGCACCACCCTCGTGCCCACCATCATCAAGGGCGGCTTCCGCATCAACGTCATCCCCGGCGACGCCCTCGCGCAAATCGACGTGCGCGCGCTGCCCGACGAAGACGTCGAGCGCCTCGCCGAAGCGCTGCGCAAGGTCATCAACGACCCGCAAATCGAAGTCGTCCCCCCCGTGGGCGGCCGGCCGGCCTCCGTGCCCTCCCGGCACGACAACGAGATGTTCGGCGCGCTGGAGCGTTCGCAGAAGCGGCAGTTCCCCGGCGCCATCACCATGCCCATGATGGTCGTGGGCGCGACCGACTCCGCGCAGCTCCGCGCCAAGGGCGTGCAAGCCTACGGCGTCGGCACCGTCTATGCGGACAAGGAAGTCACCGGCATGCACGGCAACGACGAGCGCATCAGCGTGAAGGGCCTGGGCCAGTTCATGGAGTTCATCTGGCACGCCGTGCTCGACGTGGCGACGGCGAAGTGAAGCGTGAACGCACTGGCCTGTCTGAGCGCAAGCCTGCCGCTCGACTTCGGAATCCGGGTGAGCCAGACCGACCACGCTGGACGCGCAGCAGCCCGCCGCCTAGTTTCCCCGCGCATGAATTCGGTTGCCCGCCCGTTGGTCATCGCCGGCCGTGAGTTCCACTCGCGGCTCATTCTCGGCACCGGCAAATTCCCATCGCCCACCGCGATGCGCGACGCGCTGGCCGCGAGCGGCACCGGCATGGTCACGGTCGCACTACGCCGCGCGGACTTGAGCGGGCAGAAAGACCCGTTCGCGAACATCCTCGAGTTCATTGACCCGGCGAAATACCTCCTGCTCCCCAACACCAGCGGCGCGATGAACGCGGAGGAAGCCATCCGCCTCGCGCGCCTCGCCGTTGCAGCCGGGTTGCCGAAATGGGTGAAACTCGAAATCCATCCCGACCCGCGCTACCTGCTGCCCGACCCCATCGAGACGCTCAAGGCCGCCGAAGTCCTCGTGAAGGAAGGCTTCACCGTGCTGCCCTACATCAACGCCGACCCCGTGCTGGCCAAGCGCCTGCAAGAAGTCGGCTGTGCCACCGTGATGCCGCTGGGCTCGCCCATCGGCTCCAACCGTGGCCTCCAAACCCGCGACCAGCTCCGCATCATTATCGAGCAAGCCACCGTGCCCGTTGTCGTGGACGCGGGCATCGGCGCGCCCAGCCACGCGGCGGAAGCGATGGAGCTCGGTGCGGACGCCGTGCTGGTCAACACCGCCATCGCCATCGCCAGCGACGCGAACCGCATGGCCCACGCCTTCAAGCAAGCCGTGGAGGCAGGGCGCACTGCCTTTGAGATCGGCCTCGGTTCGCAGCAGACAACCGCAAGCGCGACGAGTCCCCTGACGGCGTTTTTGAATTGAAAGCAGTTCCGCCCGCCGCAAACTTTGGCCCATGAAGTTGCCGACCATAACCCCGGACCGCCTCGAACAACTCATCGCCGGGTGCGCCGGCGCCCGCGTCCTCGTCGTCGGCGACGTGATGCTCGACCAATACATCTGGGGCCACGTCGGGCGCATCTCGCCGGAGGCTCCCGTGCCGGTCGTCGAATTTGACCGCGAGAGCTTCATGCCCGGCGGCGCAGCCAACGTCGCCCGTAATACACACGCGCTCGGCGCGCAGACGGAGCTGCTTGGCCATGTGGGCCGCGACTCCTCAGCCGAGCAGCTCCGCGCGTTGCTCGGCAAACAGGACATCGGCTGCGCCGGCCTGCTCGCCAGCTCGGCGCGCACCACCAGCGTCAAGACACGCATCATAGCGCACCAGCAGCAGATCGTGCGCGTGGACCGCGAAACGCGTGGTGCGGTGGACGAGCGCGACACTGCGCGGTTGCTCGCAGCCCTCGAACGCAAACTCCCCAGCGCGGACGCGGTCATCGTCTGCGATTACGGCAAGGGCGTCGTCACGCAGGCTTTGCTCGAAGGCATCCGGCAGCTCTGCCGCACGCGCGGGGTGTGGTTGAGCCTCGACCCGAAGCCTGTCCACGAACTCAGCCTCGTCGGCCTCTCGCTGCTCACGCCCAATCGCCGCGAGGCCTTCGAGCTGGCCGGGGTCTCCGACGGCACGCGCAACGCCGACCCGCTGAAAGATCCCAATCTCATGCGCGTCGCCGACACTCTGCTCATGGAACTCAGCCCGGTGCTCCTGCTCATCACCCTCGGCGATTTGGGAATGCTCCTCTGCCAACGCGGGCAAAGGCCCTTCCACATCCCCACGGTCGCCCGCGAGGTCTTCGACGTGTCCGGCGCGGGCGACACCGTCATCGCGTCCTTCACGCTCGCCATCGCCGCTGGCGCCTCGCCGATCGAGGCCGCGATCTTCTCGAACCACGCGGCGGGCGTCGTAGTCGGCAAAGTCGGCACGGCGACGGTTTCGCCCGCAGAGCTAGCGGAAAACTTCCGGCGCGAATGAAGAATCGCGCCGTCTTTCTCGACCGCGACGGGACGCTCAATGTGGACAAGCATTACCTGAGCGACCCGGAGCAATTGGACCTAATCCCCGGCGTCGGGCCGGCCTTGAAGCGCCTGCAGGACGCGGGCTTCCTGCTCATCATCGTCACGAACCAATCCGGCATCGGGCGGGGCTACTACACGGAGGAGAACATGCACGCCGTGAACCACCGGCTGATCAATATGCTCGCTCCGTTGGGCGTGCAGCTGACCAAGATTTACTATTCGCCCGAGGCCCCCGAGCAGCCGAGCGTCGGGCGCAAACCCTCCCCCGCCTTCCTCTTCGCCGCGCGGGATGATCTGGGCGTGGACCTCTCTCGCAGCTTCATGGTTGGCGACAAGGTGATTGACCTAGAGTGCGGCTGGAACGCGGGCGTGCAGCAGAGCCTGCTGGTGCGCACGGGCTACGGCGCGGAGACAGAGCGAATACACGCAGATAAAATGTCGCGCGCGGTGGTGCTGGATGACTGCCCGGCTGCGGTGGAGTGGATTCTGAGCCAACCCGCGTAGGAGACGACGTGAGGAGTCTCTAATTTTTCGGAGGGGGAAAGTCAGCGCCTCCCCACGTCGTCCCCTACCAATTCCCGTCCACGATGAGCGAGGTCGCGTTGCGCGCGAGGTCTTCCGCGAGCATCGGCACCGCCTGCCGTTCCGCACTGGCGAGGTCGCTGCCCGAGCGGATCGTGGTGCGCCCGCTGACCTCGCGGTCGAAGAGAATCTTTCCCGTGCCCCGATCCCTCACCGTGAGCTTGGCCGTCATGCCCAGCGCGTAGTCGCGCACCGTCAGCACGTCGCCGGGCTGCACGCTCAACGGCGCGCGGTCGAAGCGCGTGATCACGCCGGTGAGGATGACATCCGACTCGCCGCGCGTGTCCAACTTGTAGGTGCCGTCCTGCTGAAAGCGTTTGCGCAGCGCGTTGTTCAGGGACTCGATGAGCCGCGGCTCGAGGGTCTTGTTCTGGATGAGGCCGATCTGAATGCTGTGCTGGCCGGACGGAAACGCCGCCGTGGAGCCGACCTTGTAGCCGGCGCAACCCGTGAGCGAAGCCGTGGCAATGGCCAGGCCGAGGGAAAGTAGGGCGCGCATAATCATTACGGTTTAACCGGCGCGGCGGGCGCGGCGTTGGTGGCCGCGCTGGGCGTGGTCACAACACCGGGGAGCGACTTGAGGAACTCGATGCGCCGCTTGGCCTCAGCGGCGAGCGATGAGTCGGGGTCCTTGATGAGCACTTCGTTGTAATAGACCAGCGCGCCGTTCCACTGGCTCTTTTTCTCGTAAAACCGAGCGACTTCGATTGCGCCGCGCGCCTGCTCGGCCCGCAGGCCGTCAATATTTTTCCGCGCATCAGCCACGCGCTTGTCTTCAGGATAGAGCGCGATGAAGTCAGTGAAAGCGGCGATGGCCCGGCCGGCGATGCCCTGATCGTATTCGGCGTTCTTGGCCTGCTTGAGGTGCGTCTGGCCGGCCTTGAACAGCGCGTCCGCGGCGAGGGCTTTCTGATCGTGGTATTTGTCCGCCGCCTTCTCGTAGGCCTTCACGGCGTCGGTGAATTCGCCGCGTTTCTCCAGCGCGGTGCCGATGTTCATCTGCGCCAGCGGCGCGACCTCGCTGTAAGGCCCGTTCTTGATGACCTTCTCATACATCTTCGAGGTCCGCTCCATGTTGGGGAAGAACGGCACGACGCCCCACAGCTTGAACCACTGGCCGCCGAGGTAGCGGTTGCTGATCTCGAACTGGCGCTTCAGCACCTCCTGGTAGTTCTCCACCTTTGGATAGGTCTCGATAAGGGACTGGTAGGCATTGAACGCCGCCTCGTCCTTCTTCTGCTCCTCCAGGCTGCGGCCCACGAGGAACTGCGCCTTGGGCGCGTAGTCGGAGAGCGGCCACTTCTTCACCGTGTGGCGCGCGGCCTTGAGCGCGAGGTCGAAGTCCTTCTGCTCGAACGCCTGTTCCGCCACTTCCAACTGGTCCTTCGCGCGCGTCTTCTGCCAGTTGCCCGTGGTCCCGAACGCCTCGTAAGTCCAGCCCTCGCCCGGCTTGTAAATCAGTGGCGCAGGACAAACCTGGGGCAACGACAGCATCGCAGTCAGCAGCAGCACCGCTCGAAAAGTCCTTCGAATCATGGTGGTAACTCTAAGTAGCACCCCGGAGCGAGTCAAGTAAGGCAGCCGATGCCTCAAAGCCGAGGCAGCCACACGCACAGGCCTTCCTCCGCCCGTGAGTGAAAACAAGTTGGACTTGAGCGGGCGGCGACTATCCTCGCGCCCGTGATTGACACTACGGAACGCCTGTCTCAGTTCCTCCCCCGCCTTCGCGCGGCGGAGTGGATTGCCCTGGACACGGAGGCGGACAGCTTGCACGCCTACCCCGCCAAGCTCTGCCTGCTCCAGTTCAGCATCCCCGGCGCGGACGAGCTGGTGGACCCGTTGGCGGACATGGACCTCGCGCCACTTTGGGAAACGCTGCGTGGGCGCGAGTTGCTGCTGCACGGCAGCGACTACGATCTGCGCCTGCTGCGCGAGCACCACAGCTTTGTGCCGCACGCGATCTTCGACACGATGATCGCCGCGCGGCTGCTGGGGATTATGAAGTTCGGCCTGCAAGACTTGGTGGGCCAGACGCTCGGCGTGGTGCTGGAGAAAGGCCCGCAGAAGGCCGACTGGGCGCAACGTCCCTTGACCGAACGCATGGCCAACTACGCCCGTAACGACACCCGCTTCCTTTACCCCCTCGTCACCAAACTGCGCGAGCAACTCGTCGCCAAGGGCCGCCACACTTGGCAGGAGGAGAGCTGCGCCGCGCTCATTGTCGAGTGCGCTATTGTCCCGCCGCCAGACCCGGAGCGCTGGCGCCTCAAGGGTTCGGCGCGGCTCACGCGCTCGGAGATGGCGGTGCTGCGCGAGCTCTGGCTCTGGCGCGAACGCGAGGCGACGCGCGCCAACCGCCCGCCCTTCTTCATCCTGAGCCACGACGCGTTGCTCGATCTCTCCATCGCCGCCGTGGACGACGCGCCGCTGGACCCGTTGCTGCCGCGCCGCTTCGCCCCGCAGCGGCACGAGGGCGTGGTCCAGGCAGTGATGCGCGGCCTCGCCGTGCCGCCGGATGACTGCCCGTGCGTGCTGCGCGGCGTCTCCTATCATCCCTCGGAGGCCGAGCACGCGCGGTTCAATCGCTCCAAGGCGCACCGTGACCAGCGCGCG
>CAMBZO010000018.1 GCA_945872195.1 Akkermansia muciniphila
CAGCGGGGTGCCGCAATCCAGGCAGTAGTTCGACTGCGGCGGGCAGTTGAGGCCGCAGCCCGGGCAGAGGATGTGCGCGTGCTTGTGGCGGCGGTGGATGATGAGGTTGCGGATGTAGGGAATCCACGTGAAGGCGTAGGCGAAGATGAAGACAGAGTCCTTCTGGTAGAAGAGCGCGTAGGCCAGCAGCAGCAGCGAGCCGGTGAGGCTGAGCCACCAAAACGCCGAGGGCACGACGACTTGTTTGCGTTTCTCGGTGGCATACCACTGGACGACGAAGCGCGAGAAGAACACGGCGTTGCCGAGCCAGCCGACGATTTTCCAGACGTGCCACTCGATGCCGAGAAACTTCCCGCCAGGGAAAAGTAGTAAGTCCATGCCGGAGGGTGGACAGGGGCGGGGAAGTTGAGAAGGGGAAAGAGGGCAGCGATCAGCTTTTAGCGGCCAGATGGACTCCTCGACTACGCTGCCCGCTGACTGCTGTTCGCTGTCCCCCTTACTGCATTGGGAGGAGCAGATCCACGCGTTGGTCGCCGCGCAGGACGATGGCCTTGAGCTTCTCGCCGGGCTTCGTTGTTTGCAGGAGCTGGCCGAGGAGTTCGCCTTCAGTGGCACGGATGGATTTTCCGTTAAGCTCCACGAGCACGTCGTCCTTGCGGAAGCCGGCGTTCTTCGCGGCGGCGTGCTTGCCGTATTGGCCGACGCTCTTGATGAAGAGACCGAGCTTGTCGTTGGAGAGGCTGCGGGCGAGGCGTTCCTCATCGGTGAGGTCGGTCAGCACCATGCCGCCGAAGGCCATGGCACGCATCGGCCACGTGCCGACGCGGCGGGAGATATCGGCCTTTGAGCGCCAGCCTGCGGGCAGGTTCAGCACGAGGGATTGCGCTTTGCCCGCGCGCGTCACGTTGGCGTTGAGCGGGCCGCTCTCGCCCGCGCGGTGGAGTGCCCACGCAAAGTCGGCGATGGACAGGAGTAATTGGCCGCCGAGCGTGGAGAATTGATCTCCGACCTGCACGCCCGCTTTTGCCGCGACGGACCCGGGCACGACGGATTGCACCTTTGCGATGTGGTCCGGCTCCAAGGTGAGGCCGATGGTTTCCGGCATGGGCATCGGGTAGATGAGGTCGCTGGGCAGGGGCTTGCCTTGGTCGCGGTAGTAGGAGCGATAGGCATCGCCGATCTGGTGGCAGTGGACGCAACTGCCGACGACCTTGCCTTCCCAATCGAGGTCGCGTTTGTATTTGCCGGCGAGCAACGGGATTTCGATGGGCGTGGCGAAGGGCGTGGGCGCTCCCTGCTTGCCGACGAGCGCGGCCTTGTTCACGGGATACGCGGTGTGGATGGCGAGCGCGGCCTCGAGAGAGCGCTGGTAGCCGACGGTGGTTTTCTCATCCTTGTCCTTCTGGTGCGTCCACGAGCCGTAGCGTCCGTAGAGCGTGCCGTCAGCGTTGAAGAAGAGGGTGGAGAAGGAGAGGTCGTAGTCGAACTGGAACTTTGCCAACTCGATGGCGTTGGCGTTGATGAGCCGCACGCAGACGAACTGGTCGAGCAGCGGCATCAGCCCGGTGGACGTGAGCACGCTGGCGTCGAGGCCCATGCAGGAGAAGCACGGCACACAGCGGAGGACGACGAGCAGCGGCTTGCCCGTGCGCTTGGCCTCGGCGAAGCCTTTTTGCCAGTCGTTGTAAATCCAGCGGGCGTCGTTCTGCATCTCGGCCTTGTCCTTGCGGACGGCGCCCTCGCGGTCCTTGACGGCATCGGCGAACGCGGTGGTGAGGAGAGCGCTCACGAGGAACGGCAGGAGGTAGTGAAGCGATTTCATGGCAGCGTGGTTATCTGGACGGCGGTGCTGGGCAATTCCTTCGTGGCAAGCCGGCAGGACGCGGCCGCTCACTCCCCGCCCCACCGCGCCAGTCGCTGCCGCAGCTTCTTCACGTGCGAAAACTTGGGCGTGATGGGCGGAAAGTCTTTCAGCAACTGCTCCGTCGTCGGCACCGCGCCCCATGCCGTCACCGTGAACATCTCGAAGGCACGCTGTGACTTGAAGCGCAGCTCGCGGTTCTGTCGCAGGAAACGTTCGCGCAACACGGCTTGCCACTCCTCGCGACTCTGCGGCGCGGCCATCTTGTGGCGGCCCACCCACGGAATCCACTCGACGATCTGCGACTGGTGGCACCACGTCATGTCACAAATCGTCTCGAACGCCGCCTCCACGTCCACCGCGAGGTCGTGTGCGTTCGCGCCGAACTGGTAGGTGTCGTAGGTGTTCAGGATCACCGGCAACTTCACCGGTTTCGACTGCGTCTCGTCCGCCGGATACTCGGTCGTGAACGCGTGCGGCACGTTGATCATGTAGGCCACCTCACGCACCGCGCTCGCCACGGCCACGTGGTCCACATGCATGCCCGCCCGCGGGTCGCTCGCCACCGGCGGGCAAAAGAGGTAATCCGGCTCGAAGTCGCGAATCGCCTTCCACAACGCCGCGAGCAAATCCGTCGTCACACGCAAGCACGCCTCGCGCGGAATTTCCCCGTTCGGCAAGCGCAGCGGTTCAAACTGAAACCCGCCCATCGCCGCTGCCGCCGCCTGTTCGCGCAGCCGCAGCGCGCCCGTTTCCTCCCGCGTGCGGAAGTGGTGCCCCGCCTTGCCGTCCGTGCAGACCACGACCTTCGCCGTGAAGTCCGCGCCCAGCTTGCGCCGCCACAACTCGAACGTCCCGGCGGCGGTGAACTCGTAGTCGTCGTGATGCGCGTGTAAAAAGAGAACCTTCATAATTGCCAGCCGGGCGCTCGCCCGGGAAACTCCCGCAGCATTGACCACCACCGCCCCAAAGTGAAGAACGACCGCACTCGCTCGCAACTGCGCGTCCTGGGCATCATGTCCGGCACCAGCCTCGACGGCGTGGATTGCGCGCTCTGCCGCGTCGGCCCCGGCGGCGTGAAGTTGCTGAAACTCTGGAGCTGCAACTTCCCGAAGGCGCTGCACCGCCGCCTCCAGCTCGCCGCGCGCGGTGAAGCCAATAGCTGGGAACTCGCCCAACTCCACCACGACCTCGGCCGCTTCTACGCCACCGCCGCCCAGCGCGGCCCCGCCGGCCACCGCGCGCAACTCATCGGCCTGCACGGTCAGACCGTCTTCCACCACCCTCACCGCACGCGACCCGCCACCTTGCAGCTCGGCGAGCCCGCCCACCTCGCCGAGTCCCTGCGCGTCCCCGTCGTCAGCAACTTCCGCGTCGCCGACCTCGCGGCGGGCGGGCAGGGCGCGCCCCTCGCCACGCTTTTCCACCAAGCCGCCTTCGCCCGGCGCGGCGAGCACGTCTGCGTCCACAACCTCGGCGGCATCAGCAACGTCACTTCGCTCGACTGGCGGCGTGGCGCGCAGCCGCGCGTCCTCGCCTTCGACACCGGCCCCGCGAACGTGCTGCTCGACCTCGCGATGCGGCACTTCACCGACGGACGCGAAACCTGTGACCAGTGCGGCGTATTTGCGCTTCAGGGAAAAGTCTGCGAGCCACTGTTGAAGAAATGGCTCAAGCATCCGTTCTTCCGCCAAGCGCCGCCGAAGAGCACCGGCCGCGAGTTGTTCGGCGAGAAGTTTCTCCAACCCGCGCTCGCTGAGATGCAGCGCCTGCGCCTTGCCCCGCAGGACTTCGTGGCCACGCTCACCGAGTTCACCGCCCGCTCCCTCGCATTGAACTACCGCCTCCATCTCCCCGCGCCACCCGGCCGCGTCGTGCTCGCCGGGGGCGGGACGGCGAACCCCGCGTTGGTCAATGCAATCCAGCGCGAGATGAAAGTGCTCAACCCCCACGTCATCGTCACCCTTAGCCAGCAACACGGCTGGCCTGCGAAGTCCATCGAACCCGCCGCCTTCGCGCTCCTGGCGTGGCGGCGGTGGTTTGACTTGCCCGGCAACCTCCCCGCGACTACCGGCGCGCGCCGCGCAGTCTTGTGCGGGCAAATCACCGCCGCGTAAACAGAGGCGCACGCCCGCGTCCGCCTCCACCTCTTCGCCTGACTTTTCCTCGCCTCCCCGCGCGTCCTGTCGTATCCAAGCCGCCAT
Source organism: Akkermansia muciniphila (assembly GCA_945872195.1). GTDB lineage: Bacteria > Verrucomicrobiota > Verrucomicrobiia > Limisphaerales > SXTU01 > SXTU01. Next base: position 4,066 of record CAMBZO010000018.1, read on the forward strand.
GCATCCGCTCGCGCGACCCTTCGCCCTGCACCTCCTCCTCCTCGCCACCGGCCTCCCCGCCGCCGACTGGCCCCAATACCTCGGCCCCACGCGCAACGCCACCTACTCCGGCGCTGACCTCGCCGACGCTTGGCCGAAGGAAGGCCCGCCCCTCGCGTGGCAAAAAAAACTCGGCTCCGGCTGGGCTGGCCCCGTCGCGCTCGGCGGCAAGACCATCGTCTTCCATCGCGTCGCGGACCAAGAGCTTGTCGAGTGCCTCGACGCGAAGACCGGCAAGGAGCTCTGGAAACAAACTTTCCCCACGCGCTACACCGACCGCTTCAGCTTCGACAACGGCCCGCGCGGCACGCCGTGCATCGCCGACGGTCGCGTCTTCGTCTTCGGTGCCAACGGGAATTTACACGCGCTCGACTTTGCCACTGGCAAGCCGCTCTGGAGCGTGGACACGCAAAAGGACTTCGGCGCGGACCCGGGCTTCTTCGGCTTCGCCTGCTCGCCGCTCGTGGAGAGAAAAATGTTGCTCCTGAACGTCGGTGGGAAGAACGGTGCGGGCATCGTCGCCTTCGACACCGCCACCGGGAAAGTTTTGTGGCAGGCACCCGACGACGAAGCCAGTTACTCCGCGCCCATCGTCGCGAACCTCGCCGGCCAGCGCCACGCGCTCTTCTTCGCGCGGCACAAGCTCGTCTCCCTCGACCCCGCCAACGGGAAAGTCCACTTCACCTTCCCGTGGGGGCCGAAGATGCAGGCCTCCGTGAGTGCCGCCGTCCCCGTCGTGAGTGGCGACACCGTGTTCATCTCGGCTGGCTACGGGGCAGGCGCGGCGTTGCTGCGAGTGAAGGTCGGCGGTGTGGAAAAACTTTGGTCTGGTGAGGAACAACTCACCGCCCAATACGTCACGCCCGTGCTGCGCGAGGGATTTCTCTACGGCTTCGAGGGCCGCGTGGACACCGGCCCCAAGCCCGAGCTGCGCTGCGTGGAACTCGCGACCGGCAAAGTCCGCTGGAGCACGGAGAGCGTCGTGCATGGCGGCATCATCCTCGCGGGTGGCGACCTCATCATCACCTCCGACAGCGGCGAACTCGTGCGCGTGGCCGCTGAACCGAAAGCGTTTGTGGAAAAAGCCCGCGCCCAAATCCTCGGCCGCGAAGGCCGCGCCCAGCCCGCCCTCGCCGACGGACTCCTCCTCGCGCGCGACAAGACCAAGCTCGTGGCGGTGGATCTGCGCAAGCCGCGATAAGCCACCCGCGAGCGCCTCCCTCTCCCAGCCAGACTGAACGAGGCCGTCCACAGGACGGCCCTGCCAAGTGTATGGGTAGGGTGAGGGAGAAGGGCGCGTCTGCCTGCTCTACTTAAACCAACCTCACGCCAATACTTCCCGCACCACGTTCCCGCCGGGCGTGATGGGCCGCAGCCGCCCGCCCGCGTCTTCCACGAAGCTGTCCGGGTCAATGCCCATCGCGGCATAGACCGTGGCGATGAAGTCCGCCGGGCCGACGGGTTTGTCGGTCACGCGCTCGGCGTTCTTGTCCGACGCGCCGTGGACGTAGCCGCGCTTCACGCCTGCGCCGGTCATCAGGATGTTGTGGACGAAGGACCAGTGGTCGCGCCCGGCGCTGCGGTTGATTTTCGGCGAGCGGCCCATTTCGCCCATCACGATGACGAGCGTCTCGTCCAGCAGGCCGCGCGCTTGCAGGTCCTCGCACAGCGCGGAGTAAGTCTGGTCGAGCGGCGGGAGGCGGTGGTTCTTGCAGATGTTGAAGTGGTCCGAGTGCGTGTCCCACGCGGTCGGGTCGCCGCCGGTCTTGTCGTAGGATTCCCAATACACGGTCACGAAACGTGTGCCGCGTTCGACCAACCGCCGCGCCGTGAGTGCGGATTCGCCGAAGAGGTGGCGTCCGTAGCGGTCGCGCAACGCGGGCTTCTCGTCGCCGAGGTCGAACGCGCGCCACGCGCTGTCGCGCGAGCTGTTGTCCGCGAGGATGTCGAGGGCGCGCTTCTGGTAGGCGTCGAAGCGTTCGTAAGTCTCGGAGTTGCCCACCCGGTCTGCTTGCACATGAAGCTGTTCGGCAAGCGAACGGCGGTGAGCGAAGCGATCCAGCGTGATGTCCGCGGGAAGCTTCGTGCCGGGCACTAGGATGTTCCCGGCGGCCTGCCGTTGCACGTCGTAGAAGGATTTTGGCTCGTAGGTGTCGCGCAGCTCCACGTCGGTCACGAGCGGGTCCCACTTGCGTCCGAGCCAGCCGGCGAAGGGGCCGGGGCGGGTGATTTTCTGGCCCCAGCCGGGATGGCACGGCATCCACACGCTCGCGGGCGCGGTGCTGCGGTTGGTGCGAGAGAGATACTCGACCATCGCGTTCATGCTCGGGGCCTGCGTGTTGAGGACGGGCACGAGCGACTCCAGCTTGTCGGCGGGCGCGCCGGTCATCGTGTAGAGCATCCCGGCGCTGTGGTCGTTCTGGTCGTGCGTGGCGGAGCGGATGAGCGTGGAGCGGTCCATCCACTTCGCCGCGCGCGGGAGGTGCTCGCAGAAATGAACGCCGGGCAGCGAGGTGCGGATGGAGCCGAACTCGCCGCGCAATTCGCGGGGCGCGTCGGACTTCGGGTCGAAGGTCTCCTGCGCGGCGGGGCCGCCGAAGAGGTAGAGGAGGATGACAGACTTGGCCTTACCCTTGCCGGGACGGTTGGGAAGCGTCGCCTCCGCACGGAGCAACTCCGGCAGCGACATGCCGAGCAGGGACAGGCCACCAAGTCGTAGCATCTCGCGGCGGCGGAGACCGTCGCAGGCGGCTTGTGTCTGTCCGAGAACGCGAATCATGGCAGTGCGTGCATGGCCGGGCTGTCGCCGGGAACCGTAGCGGTGGCGGCGAACTCGTCAACGTGGGAAATGGGCCAAAACAGGGGCACAGATGAGTGGGGAAAATAATTTGTATTCATGGTTGACAGCAGGACGCAGAATTCTAGCTTCTGCCAGCTATTTGAAGCTTTTGATTCGGGCGGCAGCACGTTTCTTCAGCGGGATTCCCCATCCCCACCTCCTTGGCGTCTGCTGCCCGAATCTTCTTTCTGCCGACTCCCGCTTCCACACCTTCCCCCTGAGAGTGGCGAAGGCTCTTAAACTTCACGTTTAAGGGGAGAAAGGGGTGAAAAGCCCTCCATTGGCCCGCAACCGGTCTGGATAAGTCCTTGCCGGGTTCGGACAAGTGCTTAACGGGTCCGGACAGGGAGGTGCCAGGCCTCGATTCGGTCCGCTGGAGGTAGGCAGGAACCCTTTCTAACCGCAGAACTCTTACTTGCCTGCCTGCATCGCCTTGACGTGTGCCAAGGTGCCGTTGCGCATGGCCTCGCTCGCCTTGGGCGTGCTCGTGTGGCCGGCGTCCGGGTCGTTGTGGATGGCTTTCTTCCCGGTGATATTATTGTAGGCCGCATACACGCTGGTCGGCGGGCAGGTGGTGTCAATGAACCCCACGGTGAAGACCGCTCCGGCCTTCGTGCGCGTGGCGAAGTTCATCGCGTCGTGATAGCGGACGGCCTCCACCACCTTCGGGTCGGGCTTCTCGGCGGACGGGCTGGGGATGAACTTCGGCCAGCCGTTGATGCGGTTGGCGACGATGCCCGTGTGGTCGCATCCGGCCGGCACGCCAGCGGCGAGGAACGTCACCCGCGCATCCAATCCGGCAGCCACGATGGCTTGGTATCCGCCCTGACTCGCTCCATAGACCACGACTGTCTTGCCATCCCATTCCGGCTGCGCGGTGAGGAAATCCAGCGCGCGCACAAGTCGGAGGAACATTCCCCGGAAGTAAACTGTGTCCCGCGACTCGCGGCCACGGATGCGGTAGTCGCGCAGGTCACCACTGGCGAGGTCGGTGTAAAACTTGTCCGGCTGACCGTTGGGCAGGCCGTGCGCGTTGATGTCCAGGGCGAGGAAGTTCTGCTTCGCCCAGCCCACCGCCCCGCCGAGGCTGGCGCTGCGCACGCCCGCGCCGTGGACGAGCAGGATGATGGGCAGGCTCTTGGGTTTCGAGTTCTCAGGCTTTGCGAAGTAGCCGGATACCGGCGCGCCGACGGAATCCGCCTGCAGGTCAAATGCCGTGACGCCCGCCGTCGCCTGTTTCACCGCCGTGAGCCGCGAGTTCACGGGCACGGCGGCGAGTTGCTTCTTCTGGTCAGCCCAGAACGTGTCGAAGTCCGCCGGCACGGGCTGGCTCGGTTTGATTTTCAACGGGTCAATGCCTGCGCCACCGAGACCGGGGTAGGTTTTCTTGTCCGCACTGGTGAACGACGCTCGGCACAGGAGGAAGCCCGGTTCGTTGAGTTGGCCGGTGATTGTGGCGACGCCATTGGCGAGCTTGGCCTTGCCGCTGGTTGCGGGAGGCATTCCATCCTTGGTGATGATCCATTGCACCTCGGCCTCGGCGACGGGCTGCTTGTCCAACGTGAGCTCCAGCTTGAAACTCACGGTCTCGCCGGACTTGTAGAGCGCGTCGGCGCGGTCAGACGTGACCTTGAGGACGTAGTTGGTGGAGGGCCCCTGTGCGGAGAGGGACAACGCCGGTGCGAGCAGCGCGGCGGCCAATAGAAACGAACGACGAACGAGGTGCATGTGCATGGACGGGTTATCCGCGACGGCGCGCCCGCCGACAAGCGAATCCCCCCGGGCGTCAGATTTTCAGTTTCCGCCGCCCCTTTTTTTTCCTAGCCTCCGCCCATGTTCAAGCCGACCGACCTCTTCGACCTCACGCAGACGGAGCACGCGGCGCTGTTCGACGGCTGCGAGTTCGCGTGGGACGCGCTCAAGAAGCTGAAGGCCTACATCGAGGCGAACGCGAAGGACGCGCCGCCGCACGCCTTCGGCGCCCGCGTCTTCATTGGCCAAAACGTCCTCATCGGCGAAGGCACCGTCATCGAGGATGGCGCGATGATTAAGGGCCCGGCCATCATCGGGCGGAACTGCGAGATTCGCCACGGCGCCTACATCCGCGACCACGTCCTCATCGGCGACGGCTGCCTCATCGGGAACTCCTCCGAGCTGAAGCACTCGATCCTCTTCAACGGCTGTCAGGTGCCGCACTTCAACTACGTGGGCGATTCCATCCTCGGCCACAAGGCCCACCTCGGCGCGGGCGTCATCCTCTCGAACCTCAAGTCCCTCCCGGGCAACGTCACCGTGGAAATCAACGGCCAGCCGCACGACACCGGCCTGCGCAAGTTCGGCGCGATGCTTGGGGACAAGGCCGACCTCGGCTGCAACTCCGTGCTCAACCCCGGCAGCGTCATCGGGCGCGGCACGCTGATGTATCCGCTCACGAACTGGCGCGGCGTCGTCGGCCCGAACCGCATCGTGAAGAACAAGTCGACGGTGGAAGTGGTGGAGCGGCGGATGAAGTAGGCCGGCGCGCCGGTCCGGCGCGCCGGTCTTTCTCCCCCAAGGCGCTGGTTTCAACTCCTCTTCGGCATCCTCGTCCTTGCGTCCGGTTTGTGCCGTGCGCAGCTCTTCCACCTCGGCTGCCAGCAGTCATTCCAAGGGGATCACTTCTCGTTGAGCGTCATTCCCCGTGGACTTCCGCAAGCAACTCCACTAGAACCGCACCATGCGCCTGCCTTCACACGGTTTTCGCCAGCTTGTGGCAAGTCTCCGGCCAGCAGTTCTGAAATTTTTATGACGCCCCACCACGACGACCACTCCAGCGAACCGCCCGCAGCGGTGCCTACTTACTTCAAATATCTGCTGGTCGCCTCGGCCCTGTTCATCGCCGGCGTCTCGGCGTTCTTCTCGGTGCAGGGGTTGGGCTTCCTGTTCGCCGGTTCCGCCGTGGCCGTGATGATCATGGCGTCGAGTCTCGAAGTGGGGAAACTCGTCGCCGCATCGTTCCTGTCCCGCTACTGGGACGTGACGAACCGGGTGCTGAAATTTTACCTCGTCCTCGCGGTGCTGGCGCTCATCGCGATCACGTCGCTGGGCAACTACGGTTATCTCGCGCGGGCGTATGAGCGCACGCACACGCAGATCAATTTGTTCGAGAGCCAGATTGCCAGCATCGAGAAGGAGATCGTGGACACGCAGCGCCAGATCGACGGCGGGCGTGGGTCGCTCGCCAAGAGCGGCGAGGCGAATCGGGAAGACATCGGCAAGCTCCAGCAGCGGATCACGGCGGGCAACGAGTCGTTGAACCAGGCGCTGGTTCGGCTTCAGGAGCGGCGCAAGACGGCGCAAGACCGGCGCGACGTAGATTTGCAAGTGCCCGCCCAGCGCACGATGGAGCAGGGCGAGGGGTTGAAGAAAGCCATTACCCTCGAGGATGCGGCCATCGCGAGCCTCAACGAGCGGGTGGTGGTGATGGATAAGGCTGGCCCGCCGCGTTTCGCGATCGAGGAGGCGGCCGTGGCCAGTCTGAATGACCGGCAGGCCGCGCTGGACCGGACGCCGGCGCCGAAGTTCACCGTCGAGGAGGCCGCGCTGGCCACGCTCAATGAGCGGCTGGCGGCGCTGGACAAGGCGGCTGGCCCGAAGTTCGTCGCGGAGGAGTCGGCCATTGCCACGCTGAACGAACGGCTGGCCGTGCTGGATCGCGCGGTGGACGCTTACACGAAGCAGGGTGCGGGCGGGCTGTTCAAGATCGACAACATCAAGAAAGGGCAGGTGCTTCAGGAGCAGCAGCGGCCCGCGCGCGTGGCCATCGCGGCGGAACTCGCGGAACAGCGCGGCCGTATCGAGGAGTTGCGTGTCGAGCACATCAAACAGCAGGCGAAGGCGCGCGAAGTCATCACGGCGGACATTACCGCGCAGCGCACACACATCGAACAGTTGCGCGCGGACCACGCGAAACAGCAGGTCAAGGCCCGCACCGACATCGCGGCGGAACTCGCCACCGTGCGGGCGCGCATCGAGCAGTTGCGCACCGAGAACGCGAAGCAGCAGGTCAAGGCGCGCGCAGACATCGCGACGGAGCTCGTGGAGCGCCGCGCGAACATTGACCAGTTGCGCAGCGGCTACGCGAAGCAGGTGGAGGCGGCGGACCGCGAGATCGTCGCGGTGCGCGAGCGCTTCACGCAGGAGACGGCGCGGCTGGACGCGGAGGAACAGGAGAGTCGCAAGACGGGCGTGGCGGAGATTGGCGAGGTGGAGAAGCAGTTGAAGGCCATGCAGTCGCAGGGACTCGCGACGGTCTCGACGGGCGACTCACAGTCCGAGTCGCTCTATCAGCGCATCCGCACGCGCAACGAGGACATCCACCGGCTGCGCGGACAGATCGCGGCGGTGGACATCGGCTCGTATCGCTTCGTGGCGCGCGCGTTCGATGCGACGGCGGATGGCGTGGTGAAATGGTTGATGCTCGCGCTCGTGCTCGTCTTCGACCCGCTGGCGGTTTCGCTGGTCGTCGGGTTCAACGTGAGTTTGCTGACAGAGCGTCCGGGGCAACGGTCGCGTTCGACTGTGGGGACTGCGGTGGGGGAGAACAGCGAGGAAACTCCTTCGGCTCCGGCCCCGCGTTCCAAGGCGATGGCTAAGGGGCTTGGCTTGCTCCTACTCCTCGCCACGTTGGGGGCGGTGGCGTTCGTTGGCCTTTGGGGCACGAGTGCCTTTCGCGACAAGGCACGAGCGGGGCATGGTAGCCTGATTCCCGGCGGGAGCTTCGCGGTGATGACGTTCCGGCCCGATGACTTGAGCCAGTCGGCGCAGGGGCAGACCTTCGCTGACTGGTTGGGAGCCTCGGGTGGCAAGGCGGTGGCGGACACGGTGGCGGAGCTGATGACGAACGGTTTCGATCCCAAGGCCGACCTTTACGCGTTCGCGAAGTTCCCGTCGCAGGACGCGGTGGGGAAGAACGACCGGCCCGTGATGTTGTGCGGCTTCGTGGCGCGCGTGACGGACCCAGTGGCGGTCGAGGCGGCGCTCTCGCGTATCGCGGACCAAGTCAGCAGCAACCTGCGCACGTCGTCGAACGCCGCGCCTTCGCGGGCGCGCAGCCGGGCGATGATCCGGCACGAGACGGGGCGCTACATGGACCCGGAGGGCGGTTACTTCACGTTCGGACTCACCGGGCAGGCGGTCATCCTGCTGATTGAGTTTGAGGGCGACCCGCAAGCCCCGTGTGTCGAGGAGGAGATTCGCCGCTGCCTCGCTCCGGTGGGTGCGTCCACCACGAGCACCGCGACGGAAGCGCGCGCGCAACTGCCGCCGCGTGCCCGCAGTCGCGACGGGGCGATTTCGCTGTGGTTTGATGCGGGGCGGTTTTGCAAGCACCTGCCCAAGAACGCGGCTGCGCAGACGCGGTATCAGCAGTTGGAGAAACATCTGAGCTTCGACCTGTTGCTCTCCGTCAAGCCGACCTTGAGCGGTCAATTGAACCTCATCGCCGACTACGCGTATCAGGGCGAGCGCTTCAAAGACCGGCAGCAGCCTACGCCGCTTCAACTGCTCGCGAAGATGGGCGCGGCGGATCAGGCGGGCATCGGTGGGCGGCTGATGGACCGGTGCATGGACACGTTCGACTACGATTCGCTCATCGAGCGCCTGCGCGCGGCGTTGGGCGGGACCAACGGCACCAGCGCGCAGCAGGTGCTGATTGAAAAGACGTTTAGTTCGGAGCGGGACGCGCGGTTTGTCCTGAGCGCTCGTTACGGCGAGCAAGCCGGGCCACCGCTGCTTGCGGCCATGCAAACGCTTTTCCAGTGAGCCATTCACCATGCGTCGGCACCTGACATTTCTCCTGCTCGCGGGAGTTGTCGCGCTGTCCGCGTGTCGGTCCAAGCCGAAGCAAAAGGTCGCGGAGTTGCCAGAGGAACCGCCGGTGGTCGGGCATTCGGGGAAGGTTCGGCTCCGCTCGGTGGAGTCGGAGTCCGAAGCCGGGAAGGCGTCGGCGGGGCGCGCCAAGCCCAAGGCGGGCGTGCCCGAGGCGGCTCCGGCAGCGCCTGTGATGAAGAAGGTCATTGAGCCGAAGCCGCCCATCGTTGCCAAACCTGACAGCGCGCCCATCCCGTCACCCGCGCCCAGTCAGCCCCCGAAGGTGAAAGCGGTGGAGGTTGCGAAGCCGGGCGGCGTGCCAGTGAGCGCACCGGATAAAGTTCCTGCCGCGAAGCCGCCGGTTCAGCCCAGCGCTGCCTCGCCACCCGCCGAAGCGGGGCAGGGGAGTCGGCCCCCCGCCGTGAAACCCGTTCCGCCTCCCGGCGCTCTGCCCGCGCCCATTCCGCCGACTGCCGGCAAACCGAGTGCGGCCCCGCCACCGGACGAACCGTTGCCGAAGACCACCCGCACTGCGAAACCCGCAGACGGACGGGCGGGCGAACTCAGCCTTCCCGCCAAACCGCAGGCCACCGCTGCGGCTACCGAGCCGCTGCGCTCGGCGATTCCACCCGCCGCGGCGGTCCCAGCCAAGCCGGCGGCGGTCGGTCCGATGTTGGGCTTGGTGGGAGTCGAACCACGACCCCGCGTTGGTGACTCGCGCCCGCTGCCCTTGACGACCGGAAGTGCAGGAACCACGAACGCGGCGGCTCCACCCCTGGCTTTACAGGTCGGCTCCGGCACGAACATCGCACCGGCTACCAACGACGTGCTTCGTGCGATTGGCGTCGATCCGCTGCTGCAAGGAACGGCTTGGCGCGAGCAGCAACTGGCGCGGCAAGCCGCCGAACAGAAGGCACGCGAGGAAGAGCAGCGGAAGCTCAAGGGCGCGCTGTATCGGTTCCTATTCAAGGGTGGCACCAACTAATCGGGGCTGAGTCTTCCTTCCTGCTTCCGTCCTCTGGTTGAATCAGTTGGAATCCGCGCCATGGACACGCTCACTCACGCGCTGCTCGGCGCGGCACTTGGCCAAGTCGGCTTTGGGCGCAAGCTCGGCTGGCGCGCCACCGTCATCGGCGTGGTGGGCGCTGAACTGCCGGACGCGGACTTCCTCATCCACAGTGCAAGCGACCCGCTGCTGAACGTCGAGCTGCACCGGCACTTCACGCACTCCTTCGCCTTCTCGCCGGTGATCGCGCTCGTCGCCGTGCTGCCGTGGTTCTTCCGCGCCGCGTTCAAGGAACAGCGGCTGGCGCTGTTCCTGTGCGGGTTGCTCGCCTGCGCGTCACACATCCTGCTGGATGCCTGCACGAGCTATGGGACGCAGTTCCTCGTGCCGTTCACCCAGCACCGCTTCGGCTGGGATTTAATTTCGATCGTTGACCCGCTGTTCACCGGCGCGCTGCTGGTTGGGTTAGTGGGGAAGGCTATTTCCGATTTCCGATTTCCGATTTCCGAATTGGAGCCAGATCGGCGTTCGTCACGGGTCACCTACAGATGGGTGTGGGCCGCGCTGGTTTTCTGCGCGGCTTACCTGGCGCTCGGCGCGGTGCAGAAAGCCCGGGCGCACGGGGCGCAGGCGGAACTGGCGGCGGCGCGAGGCCATCGCAGGGACCGCGCCGAAGTCATGCCCACGCTGGGCAATCAACTCGTCTGGCGTTCGCTCTACCTGCACGAGGGGCGCATCTACAGTGACCGACTGCGGGTGCCGTGGCTCGGCGCGGTGACGGGGCGCGAGGGGACTTCGCTGCCGTTGGTGACGCAGCGCGATCTCTCGCCCGCCGAGGTGGCGCGTGACGGGCCGCTGCGTTCCTTCGCGCGCTTCGCGTGGTTTTCCGAAGGCTGGCTCGC
>CAMBZO010000019.1 GCA_945872195.1 Akkermansia muciniphila
GCGGGGCCGGAGCCGATGACGGCGACCTTCTTGCCAGTGCGTTGCGCGGGCGGCTCGGGTTTGACCCAGCCGTTCTCCCAGCCGCGGTCAATGATGGCGTTCTCGATGTTCTTGATGGTGACCGGCGGCGAGTTGATGCCGAGCACGCAGGAGCCTTCGCAGGGCGCGGGGCAGACGCGGCCGGTGAACTCCGGGAAGTTGTTCGTCTTGTGGAGGCGTTCGAGCGCCTCCTGCCAGAGGCCGCGATAGACGAGGTCGTTCCACTCGGGGATGAGGTTGTTGATGGGGCAACCGCTGGCCATGCCGCTCATGAGTTGGCCGGTGTGGCAGAATGGCACGCCGCAATCCATGCAGCGCCCGCCCTGCTCGCGCAGCTTCGGCTCCGGCATGTGGTCGTGGAACTCGCGCCAGTCCGCCGTGCGCGCGAGCGGCGAGCGGTCAGCGGGAAGTTCGCGGTTGAATTCGAGGAATCCAGTGGGTTTGCCCATGAGTCAGTGGAGGAAAGTGGCTTCGGTGTTCGTTTGGTTGCGGTGTGTCGGTCGGTGCGAATCAACCGCCACCCACGCGCGAGGCGTCCTTGGAGTTTTCCTCGAAGGCGGCGTTGAGCGCGTCGTCGCCGGTGAGGCCCGCGGCTTGCGCTTTCTTGATGGCCTGGAGCACGCGCTCGTAGTCCTTCGGCATGACCTTCACGAACTTCGGCACGTTCGCGTTCCAGAGCGCGAGGACGTTGCGGCCCTTGTCGGAGCCGGTGTAGCGGACGTGCTTCTCAAGCAGCGCGCGCACATCGGCGATTTCGTCGGCGTTCTCCAGCTTCTGCAAGCCGACCATCTGCTGGTTGCAGTTGCGGGCGAAGGTGCCGTCCTCGTCGAGCACGTAGGCGACGCCGCCGCTCATGCCCGCCGCGAAGTTGCGGCCCGTCTTGCCGAGCACGATGACCATGCCGCCGGTCATGTATTCGCAGCCGTGGTCGCCGACGGACTCGACGACCGTCTTGACGCCGGAGTTGCGGACGCCGAAGCGCTCGCCAGCCATGCCCCGGAAGTAGGCCTCGCCAGCGGTCGCGCCGTAGAGGGCGACGTTGCCAATAATCATGTTCTCCTCGGCACGGAACGTGGAACCGCCGGGCGGGTAGATGATGAGCTTGCCGCCGGAGAGGCCCTTACCGGCGTAGTCGTTGGCATCGCCTTCGAGACGAATGGTTACGCCGGGCGGGACGAACGCGCCGATGCTCTGGCCGGCGGATCCCTTGAAGTGCAATTGAACCGTGTCTTCCGGTAAGCCCGCTGCGCCGTGGCGACGGGTGATTTCGTTCCCGAGAATCGTGCCGACCACGCGGTTGACGTTTCGGATGGGCAACTGGACGACGACCTTTTTCTTCTCATCAATCGCCGGCTTGCACGCGTCGAGCAGGTGCGTCATGTCGAGCGACTTCTCCAAGCCGTGGTCTTGTGCCAGCTGGCAGTAGCGGCCGACGCCATCGGCCACATCGGGCGCGTGCAGGATGCTGGAGAGGTCGAGACCGCGCGCCTTCCAATGTTCGGCGGCTTTGCGGGCTTCGAGGCGGTCCACGCGACCGACCATCTCGGCGATGGTGCGGAAGCCGAGTTGCGCCATGAGCTCGCGAACTTCCTGCGCGATGAAGGTCATGAAGTTGACCACGTCCTCGGGCTTGCCGGGGAAGAGGCCGCGCAGCTTCGGGTTCTGCGTGGCGACGCCGACGGGGCAGGTGTTCAGGTGGCAGACGCGCATCATGATGCAGCCCATCGCGACGAGCGGGCCGGTGGCGAATCCAAATTCCTCCGCGCCGAGCAGCGCGGCCATGATGACGTCGCGACCGGTCTTCAACTGGCCGTCCGCCTCGACGGCGATGCGCGAGCGGAGGTTGTTCAACACGAGCGTCTGGTGCGTCTCGGCGAGGCCGAGTTCCCACGGAATGCCCGCGTGCTTGATGGAGGTCTGCGGCGACGCGCCAGTGCCGCCGTCGAAGCCGGAGATGAGCACGACATCCGCGTGCGCCTTGGCCACGCCCGCCGCGATGGTGCCGACGCCGACTTCCGCGACCAGCTTGACGCTGATGCGGGCACGGCGGTTGGAGTTCTTGAGATCGTGAATCAGCTCCGCGAGGTCTTCGATGGAGTAGATGTCGTGGTGCGGAGGCGGAGAAATTAAACCGACACCGGGCGTGGAGTGCCGAACCTTCGCGATCCACGGATAGACCTTGGTGCCGGGAAGCTGGCCGCCTTCGCCGGGCTTCGCGCCTTGGGCCATCTTGATTTGCAGCTCGTTCGCGTGCGTGAGGTAGAGGCTCGTGACGCCGAAGCGCCCGGACGCGACCTGCTTGATGGCGCTGTTCTTCGAGTCGCCGCGCTCGTTGGTCCACGCGTAGCGCGCGGGGTCTTCGCCGCCTTCGCCGGTGTTGCTCTTGCCGCCGATGCGGTTCATCGCGATGGCGAGCGTCTCGTGCGCCTCGCCGGAGATGGAGCCGTAGCTCATCGCGCCGGACTTGAAGCGCTTCATGATGACCGCGACCGACTCGACCTCCTCGATGGGAATGGCCGTGGCGGGCTTGAACTCCAGCAGACCGCGCAAGGTGTAGATGTCCTTGAGTTGGGTGTTCACCAGCGCGCTGTATTCCTTGAAGGTCTTGTAATCCGCGTTGCGGACAGCCTTCTGGAGCTTGTGGACGGTCTGCGGGTTGAAGAGATGAATCTCGCCGTCCGCACGCCACTGATACTGGCCGCCGGCCTCGAGCGTGTGGCCGTTCGTGGGCCGGTCGGGGAACGCGTGCTCGTGGCGGGTGAGGACTTCCTTCGCGATATCCTCGATGTTGATCCCGGCGACGCGCGAGGCGGTCCAGGTGAAATACTTGTCAATGACGGCGTCGCTCAGGCCGATGGCCTCGAAGATTTGCGCGCCGCGATAGCTCTGAATGGTGCTGATGCCCATCTTGGAGGCGACTTTCACGACGCCCTTCACGGCGGACTTGGTGAAGTTCTTCACCGCCGTCTTGTGGTCAATGCCGACGAGCAGGCCCTGACGAATCATGTCGTCCAGCGTCTCGTAGGCGAGATACGGATTGATGGCGCCGCAGCCGTAACCGATGAGCAGCGAGAAGTGATGCACCTCACGCGGTTCGCCGGACTCGAGCACGAGGCCGACGCGTGTGCGCGTGCCTTCGCGGATGAGATGATGATGAACGCCGGCCACCGCGAGCAATGCGGGGATGGGGGCGTTGTCCTTGTCCACGCCACGGTCGGAGAGGATGATGATGTTCGCGCCGTCCTTGATGGCCTTGGTCGCGGCTTCGCACAACTCGTCCATCGCCTTCTCCAAACCCGCCGTGCCTTCCGACGCTTTGAACAGCGTGGGCAGCGTGGCGGACTTGAAGTGCGGGTGGTTGAGGTGCTTGAGCTTGGCGAACTCCTCGTTGCTGAGGATGGGCTGCTTCAACTCGATGAGCCGGCAGCTCTCGGGCTGCGGATTGAGCAGGTTGCGCTCGGAGCCGATGGTCGTCTCGGCGCTCGTGACAATCTCCTCGCGGATGCAATCAATGGGCGGGTTCGTGACCTGCGCGAAGAGCTGCTTGAAATAGTTGTAGAGCAAATGCGGCTTCTGCGAGAGCACCGCGATGGGCGTGTCCGTGCCCATCGAGCCGACGGCCTCGACGCCGTCGCGCGCCATCGGGACCATCAGCATCCGCAAGTCCTCGAAGGTGTAGCCGAACGCGGATTGCCGGTGCAGCACGGTGTCGTGGTCCGGCTCCGGCAGGTGCGGCGCGTCAGGGAGCTTGTCCAGCTCGACCATGTTCTCGTTAATCCACTGGCGGTAAGGCTGGGACTTGCAAATGGCTTCCTTGATTTCCTCGTCGGCCACAATGCGGCCCAGCGCAGTATCCACGAGGAACATGCGGCCCGGCTGGAGTCGGCCCTTGTGCAATACCCGTTCTGGCGCGATGTCCAAGACGCCGACTTCCGACGCCATGATGACGAGGTCGTCCTTCGTGACGTAGTAGCGCGAGGGGCGCAGGCCGTTGCGGTCGAGGCACGCGCCGATTTGCACGCCGTCAGTGAAAGCGACGGATGCCGGGCCATCCCACGGCTCCATCAGGCAGGAGTGATATTCGTAGAACGCCTTGCGTTCGTCGCTCATGGACTCGTGATTCGTCCACGGCTCGGGGATCATCATCATCATCGCGTGCGCGAGCGGGCGGCCGCCGAGCACGAGGAGTTCAAGGCAGTTGTCGAACATCGCCGAGTCGGACCCGGTCGGGTTGATGATGGGGAAAATCTTCTTGATGTCCTTGCCGAAGAGGTCGCTCTCGAACATGGACTGGCGGGCGTGCATCCAGTTGATGTTGCCGCGCAGCGTGTTGATCTCGCCGTTGTGCGCGATGTAGCGATAGGGGTGCGACCGCTCCCAGCTCGGGAAGGTGTTCGTCGAGAAGCGCGAGTGGACCAGCGCCAGCGCCGACTCCATGTCCGGGTCGCGCAGCTCGGGGTAATACGCATCCACCTGCGCGGGCATGAGCATGCCTTTGTAAACGATCGTCCGGCAGCTCACGCTCGGCATATACCACTCCTGCGTGCCGCGCTCGCCGGAGTTGCGGATCTCTGTCAGCGCGCGCTTGCGGATGACGTAGAGCTTGCGCTCGAAGGCGAGTTCGTCCTTCGCCTTGCGGACGTTGCGCTCGATGAAGCACTGGCGAACAAACGGCTCCGTCGCGACCGCCGTGGGTCCGAGCGAGGAACTGTCTGTGGGCACCGTGCGCCAGCCGAGGACCGAGTGGCCCTCCTCCCGCACCACGCGCTCGAAGACGCGCTCGCAGTGGTGCCGGTCGGTCTCGTCCTTCGCCATGTAAATCATGGCCACGCCGTAGCGTCCGGGCGCGGGAAGCACGAAGCCGTTCTCCTTCGCCGTCTTGGTGAAGAACTTGTGCGGGAGCTGAATCAGGATGCCCGCGCCGTCGCCCGTGTTCGGCTCGCAGCCACACGCGCCGCGATGGTCGAGGTTGACGAGAATCTGGATGCCCTGCTGGACGACCTCGTGGGACTTCTTGCCCTTCATGTTCACGATGAAGCCGACGCCGCAGGCATCGTGCTCGAACTGAGGGTCGTAAAGTCCCTGCTTGGGCGGCAATCCCTGCCACCGCGCTTGCGTGCTCATTTGTTGGTCGTTCATCGTCACTGGCTGGCCGGCATTCATCCCGGCATGGAAAACTTCCCTCGCTATCAGAAAGGCTGGTTCAGTCTGGTCGCGCCGAAAAAGCGGGGCGACGGTAACAAACCACTTCGGGGGTGCAATGGCTTTTTATGTTTTGGACACCGCTGCGCGCATGGTCGCGCGCCATGTGTCTCGCGTCCATGGCCGGTGCTCTCGCATACGCAGAGGCTGTTTATCGGAGCAAGCTGAGCCCGGTCGCGGCGAGTCTGAAGAAATCCGACAAAGATTGAACTTTGCCCATCCCCGCCCACTCCTTATAAGAAACCCATGCTGCCGACGTTACTCTCCGCGGGCGGGCCGGTTGTGTGGCTGCTGCTGCTCCTGAGCGCAGTGGCCATCGCCGTGTTTGTCGAGCGGGTGCTCCACTTCCACCGCGCGCAAATCAATTCCGCCGAGTTCCTCGCCGGCGTGCGCACGGTGCTCAAGCGCGACAACGTCGTGGAGGCGCTCTCCATCTGCGACGCCACGCCCGGCCCCGTCGCGCGGCTCGTGAAGAACGCCATCCTGAGCCGCGAGCGCGGTCGCGAGGGGGTGCGCGAGGCGCTGGAGGACACGGGGCTGCAGGAGGTGCCGCGCTTGGAGGAGAAGTTGAACATGCTCGCCACCATCGCGCAGATCGCGCCGTTGCTTGGGCTGCTGGGCACGGCGCTGGGCTTCATCAAGATGTTCGGCGTGATGGAGAGGGAGGGGCAGTTCGCGCACGCGGCGCTGCTCACCGGCGGCGTCTGGCAGGCGTTGGTCTGCACGGCGCTGGGGCTGGCCGTGGCGATTCCCTGCTACGTCGGCTACAACTACCTCGTCAGCCGCGTGAACCAGATCGTCCTCGACATGGAGAAGTCCTCGAACGAAATCCTGAACCTCGTGACGGGCGAGAATGGGAGGAAGGGATGAGGGCGACGAGGAGCAGGATTAGGATCAGGATTACGAGCAGGAGTCTGGCTCTGCGCGCGTGGCTCCTTCCTAATCCTGATCCTAATCTTAATCCTGCTCCTCTTCCTTTTCCCCGATGAGATTCCCCCGACACGCTCGAATCTTCCGCGGCCAACTCGACGCTGCGCCGTTCGCGGGGGTGTTCTTCCTAGTCCTGATCTTCATCACGTTCAACTCGCAGCTCGTCTTCACCCCCGGCGTGCGCGTGGAGCTGCCACAGGCGGAGGGCCTGCCGGGCACTGCGAATCCGACGATCTCCGTGGTGGTGGACCGCAGCGGACAGTTCTACTTCGAGAACCAGATCATCGCCGAGCCAGAGCTGAAGCAACGGCTCCTCGCCGCTGCTGAGAAGACGCGGAACAGCGGCGCACAGCTCACGCTCGTGGTCCTCGCGGACACGCTCACGCCCAACGCGGTGCTCTTCCAACTTGGCGAGTTGGCCCGCGAGGCTGGCATCAAGGAGTTGCTGCAAGCCACCCGCCCGGGCACTCCGCCCACGCCTCGCAAGGTGCCGCTCCAATGAGTGCCATCGGGCCAGAAGCGGGGGCGTGGTCGCGGCGCCGTTGGGTCGCAGTGGTGCTCGGTGTGTTCGCCTTGCACATCGCCGTGCTGTTTGTGGTTTCCTCCCGGCAGGAAAGAATTCCCAGGCGCGCCGAGTCCCGTGCCTCCGTTCGATGGCTTACCGATCCCGTGGGTGCGCGCAAGACGCTCGACGCGCTCTTGCTCACCGACCCGACTCAGTTTGCGATGGTTCACTCGCGCGGTTTCTCCGGTGCGGCGTGGCTGCGGACGCAATCGCCGGACTACCGCCCCGCAGAGTGGACCGAGGCGGAGCGTTCCCTCGCGCAGCCCACCCAGCTTCTGGGCGGCGCGTTTCGGCAGGCCGCCACCGCGAGTGAGCAGCCCCTTTTCGATCCCGCGCGCAAACCTGCCGTCGCTCCGCCGGTCGTCGCCGTCTCACAACCACCGCTGCGCGTCCGCTCGCAGTTGCTGCTGGAAGGCGCCGTCCGACTCCGTCCGCTCGTCCAGCCCCCGACCCTCAAGTCATGGCATCACTCCGACGTGCTTGCGGACACCCGCGTGCAACTGCTCGTCACCCCCGAGGGGCTTGTATTCTCGCCGCGCCTGGCCGGAGCCACCGGCGCGAAGGACTCGGTGCAACGCGCCGCCGACCTCCACGCGCTGGAGCTGACCCGGCAGCTCCGCTTCGAGCCAGCGGCGAAGAACAGCCGCGCCTCCGTCGAAGGTGTGCTCGTCTTCCAATGGCACACGACTGAGCCGCCCACAGCCGCGAAGCCGTGACATGACGCCCGAGGCCGTCATTTTAACTTACGTGGTTGTGTTGATGGGAGCCGTGACCGCCATCGGCGTGCTCCACGAGCGCAGGCGTCGCCGATTCGAGCCGGAGCCGACCGAGGAGCACGTCTTCCGCTGCCGCAAGTGCAGCTACGTTTACACGGACGACGAGGACGTTGAGCTGTCTCGCTGCCCGAGCTGCGGAACCTCGAATGAGGTCGTGGAGTTTTAGCGGCAGAAGTCAGAAGATTAGCCGAATGTCCAAGCGCTTTGGAATATCGTCTCCTGACTTCTGACTGCTCCTCGCCCCGTCAGTTCCCCGTCTTCACCTCGACCACATCATGCGCTCCCGCCTCCTTCACCCCGGCGGCGGTCACACGGATGTAGCGCGCGCGCTTGCGGAGCTCGGCCAAGTTCGCCGCACCGAGGTAGCCCATGCCGGATTGGATGCCGCCGATGAGCTGCGCCAGCGTGCGTTCGAGCGGGCCCGAGACTTCCTTCAGCGCCTCGACGCCTTCCGCCGCGACCTTGCGCGTGGCGTCCGCCGTGCTGTGGCCGTAGCGCGCAGCGGAGCCGGCCTTCATCGCGGCGAGGCTGCCCATGCCACGGTATTGCTTGAACAGCTTGCCGCCGATTTCGAGAATTTCCCCCGGCGCTTCCGCACAGCCTGCCAGCACGCCGCCGCAAATCACCGCTTGGGCCAAGGTCAGCGCCTTGACGATGTCGCCGGACTTGGTGATGCCGCCGTCGGCGAGGAGGGTGACCTTCTTCTCCGCCGCCGCGCGCGAGCAGACGTAGAGCGCCGTCATCTGCGGAATGCCCACACCGGCCACGACGCGCGTGGTGCAAATGGAGCCGGGGCCTTGGCCGACTTTGATGATGTTCGCGCCTGCATCTGCGAGGAAGCCCACGCCCGCCGCGCTGGTCACGTTGCCCGCAATGATGGGCAGCTTCGGAAATGCGTCACGCAGCATCTTCACCGTGTCGCTCACGCCCTTCGTGTGGCCGTGCGCGGTGGACACTGCCACCGCGTCGAGACCGCGCTCCACCAACTCGCCGACGTGCGCGAGGATGCGGTCGCGGTCCAGCTCACCGAAGGCGTTGCGCGTCGCGCTCACCGCCGCGCCGCAGACAAGGCGGAAGTGCGCGTCGCGCGCCGGCTTGAACTGCGCCGCGCGCTCGGACGTGATGCGCTCGATGTCGCTCATCGTGAAGAGGCCGCGCAGCCGGTCCTCGTCGTCCACGACGAGGAGTTTGTGGATGCCGGGATGGTCGTTGAAGAATTTGTCCGCCGCCGCGATGGGGTTCTTGCCCAGTTTCTTCTCCGTCAGGGTGAAGACTTGGTCGCG
The DNA here is from genome assembly GCA_945872195.1 of Akkermansia muciniphila. GTDB lineage: Bacteria > Verrucomicrobiota > Verrucomicrobiia > Limisphaerales > SXTU01 > SXTU01. The sequence goes on from CAMBZO010000019.1 coordinate 8,796, forward strand.
CGGCGTGAGCGCGTCGGAGACTTTGCGCTTGGCGTAGCGCGGCTTGACCACGCTGCCTGACAAGAGGCCGAGCAACTTGCCCTGTTCATCCACGACCGGGAATGTGCTGAAGGCGAAACGCTTATCCTCAATGCGCGCGAGCACATCGCCGATGAACTGGTCCGGCGAAACCTTGATCGGCTCCTGAATGAGGCCGTGGACGTGGTTCTTCACGCGGCTGACTTCGGAGAGCTGCTGCTTCTCCGGCATGTTGTAGTGGATGAGGCCCAACCCGCCGTTAAGCGCCATCGCGATGGCCATGCGCGCCTCGGTCACAGTGTCCATGTCGGAGGAGACGACGGGGATGTTGAGTTGGAGGCTGTCCGCGAGCGTGGTGTCAAGCTGGGTGTCGCGCGGGAGGATTTCGGAGTAGAGCGTGGCGAGCGTGACGTCGTCGTAAGTCAGCGCGGTGCCGGACTGATTCGGGAAGAAGCGTTCCGCCGTCTGGTAAAACTCGGCGTCGAGGGTATTGGCGGCGTTGGAATTTGCCATGCCATTTAATGCACGGCGGGAGCGGCGGCTGGCAAGGAGCAAGTAATCAGCGATCAGTTGCAGGGGAACTCGATGGACGGGCCGATGCTAAGACCGCCCGCCGGTCCTGCCCTTCAACTCCGCCGCGAGTTGCTCGCCCAACTGCTCCGGCTCCTGCGATTTGCGCTGCGCCTCGGCGCGCTGCGCCGTCCCGTCGAGGAAGGACACCACCCGCAGCCGTAGCTGATGGCCGAGCACCTCCGCGTAGGCTGCCATGGGGCTGGCGCAGCCGCCGCCCATCGCGCGCAGGAAGGCGCGCTCGGCGCGGACGCACAGGTGCGTGTTGCCGTGGTTCAGCTTCTCGCAGACTGGCCCGATGCGGTCGTTGCCCGCGCGCACTTCGATGCCCACCGCCGCCTGGCCCACGGCTGGAAGCATCTCCTCCGGTTCCAAGCGCACGGCCAGCAAGCCCGCTGGCACGCCCTCGCCGGTAAGCGTGCCGTTGGCCATGATGCGGAAGTTGAGCCGTTCCAAGCCGGCGGCGGCGAGGAGGATGGCGTCGAAGTCGCTGCGCTCGGAAAGCTTCAACAGGCGTGTCGGCACGTTGCCCCGCAGCTCAACGACTTTTGCGCCCGGGCACGCCACAAGCAGAAGCGCACGTCGGCGCGTGCTGCTGGTGGCGACGATGGTGTCCGCCGGGAGGGCTGCCAGCTTGAGCTTGGGCGCGAAGCCTCGGCGCACGTGCTGGCCGGGCGTCCACTCGACGGTTTCCTGCTTCGCCGCCTCGGAGCGAACGAACCCGGCATCCCGATAGATGAGCACATCGCGCACGTCGGCGCGCTTGCAGACGGCTTTCAGCACGAGGCCGGCGGGCAGCTCCGTCGGCAAATCTTTGAGGCTGTGCACCGCGAGATCGGCCTCGCCGTTGAGCAGAGCGACTTCGAGCTCCTTGGTGAAAAGTCCTTTTGGCAGCGAGGCGTCGGGGTTCATCAACGACGCGGACTGAAGCTTGTCGCCGGTGGTCTTGATGATGCTCAACTCGAACTGGAGTCGCGGAAACGCCGTGCGGCACTGCGCGAGCACGGCGTTGGCTTGCGCGAGCGCGAGGGCGCTGCCACGGGTGGCGATGATGATTGGGCGGGGGGACGGCATGGGAGTTTTAGCCACAGATGGAAACAGATGAAACACAGCCGGGGAGGCCGGCACGGCGCGGTGCGCAGGGAAAGTTCAAGTGACTGGCCTTCATCTGTGTTTCATCTGTATCCATCTGTGGCCAAGAATCGTTTTACTCGTTCCCGAACGCGAAAGTAGATCCTGACGAGCCGGGGGGCCCGGGTGGCGCGGTCAGCAACGCCTTGGCCTTGGCTCGGATGATGGACTCGCACACGAGCAGTTCCTCGCGGCGGAGTTTGAGGTGGTCGTCAGCGATGGTTTGCAGGTCGTCCACGTTGTAGAGGTAAACGTCGTCGAGGAAGTTGACCTCCGGCTCGATGTCGCGCGGGACGGCGATGTCAATGAGCAGCAGCGGGCGCGCGTGGCGCAGGCTGTGCAGCGGGGCGAGCTTCGCGCGCGTCAGGACATAGTGCGGCGCGCTGGTGCTGCTGATGATGATGTCAATCAGCGCGAACTCCGTGTGCCACTCATCGAAGTGGACAGCCCGTCCGCCCAACTCCGCAGCCAGCGCCACGGCACGGTCGTGCGAGCGGTTCGAGACGATGACGCTCTTCGCGCCGCGACTCAGCAGCGCGCGCGCGGTCTTCTCGCTCGTGTCGCCCGCGCCGATGACCATCACGGTGCGGCCCGTGAGCGTGTCAAAAATCTTCTCCGCCAGCTCTACTGCCACGGACGCCACGGAGACACTGCCGCGCTGGATGTTCGTTTCGGTGCGGATTTTCTTGGCCACGTTGAAGGCGCTCTGGAATGCCTTGTTCAAACGTCGCCCGGTGTGCCCGTGCTTCAGCGCGAGGTCGTAGGCCTGCTTGAGCTGGCCAAGGATTTCCGTCTCGCCCAGCACCATCGAGTCGAGGCCGGCGGCGACCTTGAAGAGATGCTCGACGCTGTGCAGTTCGCCGAGTTCGTAGAGTTCGCTGCCCAGCGGCTCGGTGTAATTGTGGTGCGCGAGGAGGAAGCGGCGCAGCTCGCTCAACGCCGCCTGTGGCTCGGCGCTGGTGGCGGCGTAAATCTCCACGCGGTTGCACGTTGAGAGAATCACGGCCTCCTCGATGAGGCCGCTCGCGCGCAGTCGGTGCGTGGCGTCGGCCACGGTCGTCTCGGCAAAGGCGAACCGCTCCCGCACCGTGACGGGCGCGGTGCGATGGCTGAGGCCGAGAGCGACGAGGGACATCAGGAGTTGCGAATTGCGAATTGCGAATGATGAATTGGGAATCGGGAGACGCGCCCGGCTGCCGCGAGCGCATTCGCCATTCGCAATTCAGCATGCGCCATTTCCTTCACGGGTTGTGGATGCCGGAGAGCAAGTTGAAGCCCCAGAAGGTCAGCAGCACAAAGGCGAAGCTCCCGACCGCGCCCCACGCGAATTTCCGACCGCCGGGGGAGAACCGCCAATGCACGACGAGCAGGCCCAAATACAGTAGCAGCACGAACACGGACCAAAGCACCTTCGGGTCGGCCAGCGGGTTCGCGGACTGGGCCTGCTTCAGGAGCATCGGGGAGAGCGCCAGCCCCGCCGCCAGCAGCACCACGCCGCACAGCAGCAAGCGGCCGATGACCACTTCCAGCCCCTGGATGGAGGGCAGCGCGGAGACGAGGGCGCGGAGCTTGTGAAACTTGAGGTCGTGCTCCTGTGTGAGATACATCACGCCCGCCGCTGACCCGAGGCCAAACGCGCCGTAGGCCAGCAGGATCAGCGCGACGTGCAGGCTCACCAGCCCGCCGGAGAAATCGGGCCGCGGCCCCTTCACGTCCAGTGCGGGCATCAGCGCGAACACGCCCATCGCGAAGATCACTGGCGAGACGAACGCGCCGAGGAAGCGCAGGCGGGGCAGGGCACCGATGACGAGGAAGGCCGCCACGATGGTCCACGCGGTGAAGGTCGTGGCCTCGTAGAGATTGTTGACCGGGCAGCGCTCCAGGCTGAAGCCACGCTTCGCCATCGCGACCGTGTGCAGCACCGCCGCGCAGAGCAGCAGGAAGTATTGCCACCGCGAATCGTGCCGGAAGCCGCGACGCCAGATGAAAAAAGACCACGACGCGCTCGCCCCGTAGAGCAGCACGGCCAGTCCGAAGAACCCACGGTCAGTCAGCATCGCAGGGCGAACTTATGGCGGAAGTGACGCAGGGCAACAAGCTCCAAGGTCAGGAGTCAGGAGCCAGAAGTCAGAATGTAATCGCTGGCTGACCGCAGATCGCCGACCAAAAAACTTCTGGCTACTGACTTCTGGCTCCTGCCCACGGTAGTCTCCGACCCCATGAACCGTCGCGCGATGCTTGCACTGCTCCTCGCGGCGCCTGCTTTGCCGGCCCGGGCGGCGGGCGTCAGCTACGTCGCATCGAAGGAAGTTCCGCCCGCCGTGCCGCGTGAGTTTCGGGGCGCGTGGGTGGCCACTGTTGGAAACATTGACTGGCCCTCGAAGGCCGGCCTCACCACGCAACAGCAGCAGACGGAACTGCTCGCCTTGCTCGACAAAGCCGTCGCGCTGCGCCTCAACGCCATCGTCCTGCAAGTCCGCCCCGGCTGCGACGCGCTCTACGCCTCGAAGCTCGAGCCGTGGTCCGAATACCTCACCGGCACGATGGGCCGCGCGCCCGAGCCGTATTACGACCCGCTCGCCTTCGCCGTCGCCGAGGCGCACCGGCGCGGACTCGAGCTGCACGCGTGGTTCAATCCCTTCCGCGCCCGGCACGCGGCGGCGAAAAGTCCCGTCGCCTCGAACCACATCAGCAAGACCCGCCCCGAACTCGTCCGCAAATACGGGCCGCTCCTTTGGCTCGATCCCGGCGAAGCCCTCGTCCACGAGCATTCCCTGCGCGTCATCCTCGATGTCGTGCGCCGTTACGATGTGGACGGCGTCCACCTCGACGACTACTTCTACCCGTATCCCGAGAAGACTGCGGCGAAGAAGATTGTCGAGTTCCCCGACGACCCGAGCTGGCGCAAATACCAGAAGTCCGGCGGCAAGCTCACACGCGACGACTGGCGGCGCGACAACGTGAACCGCTTCGTCCAGCGCTTCCACTCCACCGTGAAGGCGGAGAAGCCCTGGGTGAAGGTCGGCATCAGCCCCTTCGGCATCTGGAAGCCCGGCAACCCGCCCGGCATCCGCGGCATGGACGCGACGCAGGAGATTTTCGCCGACGCGCTCAAGTGGTTCCGCGCCGGCTGGCTGGACTACCTCTCGCCCCAGCTCTATTGGAGCATTGACGCGCCGGAGCAGAGCTTCCCCGTGCTGCTCAAGTGGTGGGCCGGGCAGAACGCCGCCGCGCGCCACCTCTGGCCGGGTCTATCCGCCGCAGCCATCGGCCCCGGACGCAAGGCGGAGGAAATCATCGAGCAGCTCAAGCTCACCCGCGCGCAGTCCGGCGCGAGCGGCAGCCTGCAATGGAGTTTTAAGGCCCTGCACCAAAACCGCGACGGCCTCGCCGACAAGCTCGTGCAGCAAGTCTTTCAAACTCCCGCGCTCATCCCCGCCTCGCCGTGGCTGGACAAGGCCGTGCCGGAGCGTCCCCAAGTCGCCTTCGGCCAGGACGCGGCGCAGACGGTGGCGACCTTTCAATGGGCCATGCCCAGCGGAGCCGCGCCCCGCTGGTGGCTCGTGCAGATGCGCGTGAACGGCGCGTGGCAAACGGAGTTGCTTCCGGGCAGCCAGGTGAACCGCAGCCTCCGAGTCCCCGCCAGCGCGCTGCCGGAAATCATCGCGGTCACAGCGGTGAGCCGCTACGGACAAGCGGGGCAGTCCTTCGTCGCGCAGCGGTCGGGCTAGGCGGATTTTCTCCCTCTCCCTTCCTCGGATGAGGGGAGAGGGCCGGGGGTGAGGGGTTGCGCGCGACGGCGTTCGCGGCGCACCGCTCGCTGGGGCAAACCGGACTGACTCAGCCCGCGCGGCTCATTGGGGGACGAGCACCACGCGCCCCACCTTCGGGTCGATCACATACTTCTTCCCCGGTGGCGCAGTCGGCACGGCGCGGAGGAATTTCTGCGTGACCATCTCCTGCAT
>CAMBZO010000020.1 GCA_945872195.1 Akkermansia muciniphila
GCTTTGCACCCGCCGCAGCGCGGACACACAAAACCCTCGGGCCAGCGCAGCGCCATGAGGTAGGCACGACAGGCGGCGTCCGTCGCGAAGCGTTGCTCAAACTCCAAGATCGTCGCGGGATAGTCCTCGGTCATGCCCAACCACTACAGATGGTGGGAGGTTGAGTCAATTGGCGAGCCCGGTCCATTAATACTAACGAGGCGGCGGGGGGGGGTCAATTAACTTTTTCGGAGATGGCTAACAGCCGCGCAATTTCAACGGCCACGATGCTTCCCCTTATCGAAAGCGCTGACGCGCCACTTGATTCTTCAGGCGAGGATTCCCTTCACAATCTCACCGTGCACATCGGTCAGCCGCATATCACGGCCGCTGAAGCGGAAGGTGAGGTGCTCGTGGTGGATGCCCAGCAGGTGGAGCATCGTCGCGTGCAAGTCGTGGATGGCGACTTTGTTTTCCACAGCCTTGTAGCCGTAGTCGTCGGTCGCGCCGTAGAGGGTCCCGCCCTTCACCCCGCCGCCAGCCAGCCACATCGTGAAGCCAAAGGGGTTGTGGTCGCGGCCATTCGAGCCCTGCGCAAAGGGCGTGCGGCCGAACTCGCCCCCCCAGACCACCAGCGTGGAGTCGAGCAGTCCCCTGCCCTTCAGGTCGCGTAACAGGCCGGCGATGGGTTGGTCCACGGCGCGGGAATTCTTCTCATGGCCGTCGCGCAAGTTGCTGTGCTGGTCCCAGCGGTCGCCGCCGCCAGCCGGACAGGTCAACTCGATGAAGCGCACGCCGCGTTCGACCAAGCGCCGCGCCAGCAGGCATTGCTCGGCGAAGGTGGCGGTCATCTTATTCGGCGAGTCCACGCCATACATCCGCTTGGTCGCGTCAGTCTCGCCGCGAATCGCCATCAGCTCGGGCACGGCGGACTGCATCCGGTAAGCCAGTTCGTAGTTCGCGATGGAACTCTCCAGCGCATCAAGCTTGCCGAAGCGTTCCACGACCCCAGCGTCGAGCTTCCGCATGAGGGCGAGCTTCGCGTCCTGGAGCTCAGGCTTCGCCTCGGTGGGCAACACGTTCGCCACTGGGTTCGCGCCGGGCTTGAAGACGGAGCCTTGATACGTCGCAGGGAGGAAGCCGCTGTTGAAGTTGTCGAGTCCGCCGGGCGGGATGAGCCCGCCGTTGAGCACCACGAAGCCGGGCAGGTCGGCGTTCTCACTGCCGAGGCCGTAGCCGGCCCACGCGCCCATGCTGGGCCGGCCTTGCAAGCCGCTGCCGGTGTGGAGGAAGTAGTTCGCGTTCGTGTGCTCGGAGAAGGCGCTCGTCATTGAGCGCACGACGGCGAGGTCGTCCACGCACTGGGCCACGTGCGGGAACAGGCTGCTGACGGGAATGCCGCTTTGCCCGTGCTGTTGAAATTCCCACAGCGAGCCGAGGGTGTTGCCGTTGTTGTTGAACTGCGTCGGCTCCATCTTCATCGCGAAGGGCTTGCCGTTCTCCGCCGTGAGCCGGGGCTTCGGGTCGAAGGTGTCCACCTGCGAAGGACCGCCGTCCATGTAGAGGAAGATGACGGAGCGGGCGCGCGGCGCGGCGTGCGGGGCGCGGGGGGCGAGGGAGTTGGCCGCGCTGGCGAATGATTTGTCCGCGAGCAACGAGGTGAGTGCGAGTGCGCCGAAGCCGTTTGCACAACGGGCGAGCATATCGCGACGGGTCAAAGCGCGTGGATGGAAGTTTCCGCAAGGTGGCATGGCCTAGTTGAGGTAAATGAATTCCTTCACATTGAACAGCACATGGGCGAGGTCGGCCCAGACGCGTTCATCAGCAGGCGAAGGCCCGAGGTGCTGAGATTGAGTGCTGACAAACGCGAGGGCGTCCTTCAGCTCGTGCTCGGTGGGCGGGCGGCTGAAGGCGGCGAGATACATCTGGCGGACGCGGGCGGCGGGGTCGGTCACCGACGCGAGCTTCTTCGACCAAACGCGCGACTGTTCCACGATGAACGGGTCGTTCATCAGAATGAGCGCCTGCGCGGGGACGTTCGAGATGTTGCGTCGGCCCATCGTGGTGAAGGGAATGGGCATGTCGAAGGCCAGCATCATGGGCGGGAGGAAGTTGCGGCGCACCGAGGTGTAAATGCTCCGCCGACCCGCGCCGTCGAGCGGACCGCTGCTGGGTTTGCCGCGTCCGTCCATGAAGGGCGTGAGATGCACCATCACGCTCGTGCCGCCGACCTTTGGGTCGAGGCGACCGGAGACGGTGAGCACGGCGTCGCGGATGGCCTCGCCTTCGAGGCGGCGCAGGTTCATGCGGTGGAGCAAGGCGTTCTCGGGGTCGAGCTGTTCAGCGCGGGCGTCGGCCGGGGCGCTTGCCATTTGGTAAGCCTGCGTCAGGACCAGCTCGCGGATGAGGCGCTTCACGGACCAGTTCAGGTCGCGGACGAAGTGGACCGCGAGGTGGTCGAGGAGTTCGGGATGCGACGGCGGCTGGCCGAGCACGCCGAGGTTGTCCACGGTCGGCACGAGGCCGCGCCCGAAGAGGTGATGCCAGACGCGGTTCACGATGACGCGGGCGGTGAAGGGATTGGCGGGGTCCACGATTTGTTGCGCGAGTTCGAGGCGGCCACTGCCGGTGGCGAAGGTCTGCGGCTGAGTGCCGGACAAGGCTTCAAGGAAGCGGCGCGGTGTGGCTCCGGCGGGGTTGCGCGGCTGGCCGCGCACGAGGAGAAACTCGTCCACGCCGTTGCCATCGAGCATCGCGGGGGCGGTCACGGTGATGGGTTGGATGCGCGCGACCAACTCGGCGCGGCGGGCGAGCGCGGGCTTTGCGGCGGCGGCGAGTTGCTGGCGCTCGGGGCTGCCGGGCGGGCAGAGGAGGTCAAGGTTTTGCACGAGCCAGTCGGCGAGTTGGGCGCCGGCGGGCGAGGGCAAGGAACCCTTCTCCATTTGGGCGGCGACGTTGAGGAAGGTGCGCTGCAACGCGGCGGCGAGCGTGGCCGGTGAGTTCACTTCCGCAGCACTGAGCGCGGCGTGGAGCAACTCGTTGGCTGCGTCGGGCAAGGGCGGTTTCGCGTCCGCCTGCACGACCATCGCGATGGCGAGCGGGGCGGGGCCGATGGGGCTGAACTCGGCGTGGACGCGCTGGCCTTTGTAGGCGGCGAGCGGGTGCTCGACCCAGCGCCACTGGTTGCGGTCGTCCTTGAACTCGCGCAGGAGCGCGCCGTGGAGCGGGCCTTGGATGACGAGGTGTGAGGCGACGTTCGCGTAGGCGCGCACGGGGCCGCGCACGAGATACCAGAGGCTGCCAGCCGTGAGCGTCACGTCGGGTGTGCGGAGGGTCTGGCCGCTGCGCTCCCACGTGCCGAGCGGGCCGCCGTCGCGCTCCACGCCTGAGGTGGCGAGCGCGCTCCACGCGAGGTCGCGCACGGCAGCGGGTCGGGAGACGATGCCGGCGAGCGGTTGCTGCTCGCTCAGACCGAGAAGGATTTCGCCGGGCTGCGCGGGCCGGGGGCCGAAGCTCCAGCCGTCTTGCACCCAGTCCTTCGGGCCGGGCTTGGCGTAGTCCACGACCATGCTGGCTGGCGCCACTGGGGCGGTTTCACTCTTCGGCTTCTGCGCCGTGCTGCGCGGTGCGGCAAAGGCGTGGAGCGGGTGCTCGGAGTTGGTCTTCGCTTGCTGGAGGGCGGCGGTCCATGCGGCGGTGGGCGTGGGGCTGAGAAGACTTTCTGCCAAGCGCTCCAAGCCGGGGCGCAACGCTTGGGCGGTAGCTTGAAGGAGCTTCGCCTGCTCGGTGGAACGCAGTTGCGTGAGCTGCGCGGCGACTTCGCGGTGCGTCTCCATCGCGACGAACGGTGCTTGGCGATAGGTGCTGCTGATGAGGAAGCCGGCCAGTGCGTAGTAGTCGCGCTGCGAGATGGCGTCGAACTTATGGTCGTGGCAGCGGGCACAGGCGACGGTCATACCGAGGAAGGTTTTCGACATCACGTCGAGGCGATTGTCCATGCGATCGCACTCGTCCTGACGGATGTCCACGGGCGAGTGAACTTCCTCGCCGAGGAACCAGAAGCCGGTGCCGAGGATGGATTCGTTGCCGCCGGTGGCGGGGTTCAGGCGGGGCTTCGGCATGAGGTCGCCGGCGAGGTGTTCGATGACGAACTGGTTGTAAGGCACGTCGGCGTTGAGCGCGCGGATGACGTAGTCGCGGTAGTGGTAGGCGTTGGGGATGATGGGCTCGAACTCGTGGCCGCGCGTCTCGGCGTAACGCACGAGGTCGAGCCAGTGGCGCGCCCAGCGCTCGCCGAAGGCGGGGGAAGCGAGGAGCGTGTCCGCTAGATTGCCGATTGCCGATTGCCGATTGCCGATTGCCGACAGGCGCTCGAACTCCGCCACTTCCTCGGGCTTCGGGGGGAGGCCGGTGAGGTCGAAGTGGAGGCGGCGCAAGAGGGTGTGCGGGGCGGCGGGCGCGGCGGGGGGGAGTTGCTTGGCTTCAAGTTTCGCGAAGAGGAAGCGGTCCACGGGTTGGGCGCTCCACGCGGGGTTCTTCACGACGGGCGGTGGGACGGAGCGCGGCGGTTCCCAACTCCAGTGGGCTTGCTTGCGCTGCTGGAGGTCGAAGCCTTTCGCGGCGACGCGCGTGGTGCTGGTCTCGGTGGGCCAGGGCGCGCCGCGCTTCACCCACTCGGCGAGGTCGGCGGTTTGGGCGTCGCTCAAGCGGCTCTTGGGCGGCATCTGCAAGTCTTGGTTGCCGTAGCGCACGGCTTCGATGAGGAGACTCTTGTCCGGCTGACCGGGGACGATAGCGGGGCGGGTGTCGCCGCCCTTGAGCGCGGTGGCGCGGGAATCGAGGAGCAGGCCGCCCTTGAGTTTCTTCGCGCCCGCGCTGTGACACTCGTAGCAACGCTCGGCGAGCAAGGGGCGGATTCGCTTCTCGAAGAACTCGAGGTCCTCGGCCGGGAAAGAGGTGGCCGCACGGACGGCAAATTCGCCACACGACCACAGGCTCGCCATGAGGAAGAGCGTAGCGAAGCACGCACGCCGCAAGCCAAGCTGGTGGTTGGAATTCCGCACGGAGAGTGGGACGCGGGTGGACAACTATTTCATCGGCACGCCGCCGAGGGGCTTGCCATTCGTGTCGAGGATTTGGAAATGATGGACGCCGGGGCCGCTCGCCTCGACAAAGCTCCAAACCACTTTTTTCTCGGGTGTGACCTCAATCATCTTGGTGCGGTCCGCGCCGATACCGTAACAGGCGATGACCGTGTTGCCGTTGGGCAACCGCTGGCCACCGCAGGCGTCTTTGATGAGCGGCTTGTCGAAGCTGGTGTTGTCCACCTGCCAGACGGTCTTGCCCGCCTTGTCCACCTCGATGGAGACGTGGCCGTAGGTGCAGTTGATAAGCGTGTTGCCGTTGGCGAGGCGGATCGCGGTGAAGGGCCAGTTCGGGGTCTTCACCTCCCAGACGATTTCACCCTTCGGGCTGTATTCGCGGACGACCTTGTCGTGGAGTTGGGGAATGAGGTAGTTGCCGTTGGCGAGCTTGCGGGCCATGCGGCTCTGCATGTGGTGGTTGGTGAGCTGGCAGGAGATGGGAAACTCGATGACGATTTTGCCGGTGCGGTCGAGTTCCAGCAGGCGCGGCTTGGGGCCGGCTTCGGTGACCATGATGCGGTCGCCCTCGACGACTTGGGCGGTGTTGACCTCGGCCTGCGTGCCTTGCCACTCGAAAAGCTTTTTACCGTCGCGGGCAACTTCCACCACGCCGCCGCCGGGGTATTCCTTCGACTTGGAAAGCGTGAGCAAGAGGTTGCCGCTGGGGAGGACGTAGCCGTCGCGGGTGGCGTGGGGGTAAGTCCATATGGCCTTGCCCGTGCCATCGACGATGCGAGTCTGCCCACCGCAGGCGAGGAAGGAATGGGTGATGGAGACTTGCGCGTGACCGGCGGTGAGGCTGGCAAGCGTCAGCGCGAGGGTCAGCACGGCGGTGCGAAGGATGTTTTGCATGGCGAGATTGAAGACGGCTTTGGAAACGGAAGCAATCGGAACTCGATGGATAACAATGGAACGAGGTTCCCGCCGCCGTCCTACTTCAAGGAGTTGGACATGATGCTCGGAGCGGAGCGCAGTGCAGCGCCAGTTGACGATGTGTATCGCGCGACAAGGGTCAGGCGGTTGTCCCTCGGACGAGGGCCTTTCCACGGGAGCGCCAATTCGTAGCCCGTGCCGAGCGAGCTGGCAGTCGCGAGCGGGGGCAGGCTTGCCGCCGGGTAAGACCAGATTTGCGCGGGCTTCGCAGTGGGCGCGCTGGCGTCAGCGAGTGCTCCGTCATACGCTAGGATTTCCAAGGTGCCACTGCGGATGGGAAGGCCCTTGGCGCGGCTGCGGCTGCTGGCGAAGATGCGCACCGCCACTCCGTCCGGGGCGCTGGAGGGGTTGGATTTCAAAGCCACCGGCAACACGAAGAGATGCAGTTCATGGATGCCATCGCTGCGGCTGAAGCGACCACCGCCGCTCGATGACGAGGAGCAGCCGATGGGCGAGAGCAACGCCAAGCCGAACACGCCTCCGCACACGGACAGCTTTACTAGGCCGCGGGTGACAAGTGTTGTCACGAGCCAGTGGATTTCCGTCCACCAGGATTGACCGGCGGAGGGGTGGCCGTTGGCGGAAAGATGGGGTCGAGCAACGGCTTGTTGAAGTCGTTGCGCTTCAGCTCTTCGTTCAGGCGCGAGCGGTCGAGCTGCTCGCGCGTGGCCTCGTGCGCGTCGTTCAACGGCACCGGGGTCTGGCTGCTGATCATGATCGTCGGCGTGAGGAAGATGAGCAGCTCCTTCTTCTCTTTCGTGATCTTCGTGCTGCGGAAGGCCGCGCCGAGATACGGGATGTCGCCGAGGAACGGCACCTTCTTCACACGCCGATCCTCCTGCGTGCCGATGAGACCGCCGATGATGATCGTCTGGCCGTTCTGCACACTGACCGTCGTGTTCGCGCGACGCTGGTTGATGATCGGCACGGTGGCGGACTTGTTGATCTCAACGCTGCCACTGCTGATGGAGGAGTTCGTGGTGCCAAGCTCCAGCTTCACAAAACCGTCCGGGCTGATCTTCGGCGTCACTGTGAGGTTCACGCCAATGTCCTCGTAGCGGAACGAGTTGATCGTGTCGCCACGCTCGGTCACACGGCTGTCGGTGATGAGCGGCACGCGCTGGCCGATGTTGATAGTCGCGGGCTTATTGTCCGCGGTGACGATCTGCGGGCGGCTCAACACCTCCACCTTGCCGTCGTCATTCAACGCGCGGAGCAGGAAGCTAAAGTCACCGCCTGTCACCGCCGCCGAGTAGCCACCGAGGCTCTTGAGCGCCGTCGCCATGCCGAGGTCGCCGCCCACGGAGTAAGGCGTGCCGTTGTTGAAGTTACCTCGGTGCGACCAGTCCAGCCCGAGGTCGCTGCCGGACGTGAGCGAAACTTCCGCGAGGAGCACTTGGATCATCACCTGCGGCTGGGACTTGTCCAACTCGGCGATGAGCTGCTGGACTTGCACGAAGTAGCGCGGACTGGCTGAAAGCAGCAGCGTGTTGCTGTTGGTCTCGCCGACCACGGCGACCTCGCGTTCGAGCATCTGCTGCGCGGCCCCGACGGCGTCCACGCCCAGCGTCTGCGTCACGCGGAGACGTTCCTGGTCGAGGAACGAGCGGATGGCCACGGCCACGTCCGCCGCCTGCGTGTTCTTCAGGCGGACAACTTCCGTGCGGCGGTCGTTGGCCGTGCTGGAGTCCAGCGAGTCGATGATCTGCTCGACCATCGTCACGTAATGGTCCGTGCCGCCGATGAGCAGGCTGTTCGTGCGCGGGTCCACGGTCACGGTAAGCGCAGACTGCTCCGCCGTGCCGAGCGTGGCGCTCGCGGCGTCGTTCGTGCCTCCGGGGCGCACGAGCGTGTATTGGATGGTGCGCTGCGAGGTAGTCGTCGCCGTCGCTGTCATACGGAACATCGAGGTGAGGATGTCGGCCATCGCGCGGGCCGAGGCGTTCTTCAGCGCGAAGACTTTAATCTTCGCCTCCTGCGGCGAACTGGCGTCGAGGCGCGTGATGATCTGTTCGAGCAAGCCCATGTAGTCCACCGGGCCGCTGACGATGAGCGAGTTCATGCGCGGGTCGGGCGTGATCAAGACCGACTCCTTCAACGCCGCCGTGATCAGGTCGCGGCCTCCCATCGTGCGCGTGATGAACTGAAGCACGGACTGCGCGTTCGGATTCTGCTGGTCGGTGAGCGGCGCGGGCTTGGTGTTCAACGCGGCGTTCAGGATGGTCGAGAGCGTCTCGGCCCGCGCGTTCTTCAGCGGGAAGACTTTAATCTCGGCGACCCGCGCGACCTGCTCGGTGTCGAGGCGCTTCACCAGCTCGGCGATGCGCCGGGCATCCACCTCGCCGCAGGAGACGATGAGCGCGTTGATGCGTTCGTCCGCCGTGACCTGCACCTGCGTGGCTTGGCCGGGCGTGCCGGTGGGGCCGTCGCGGAACAAACCCTGCACCGTGAGCGCGACCTTGCGCACGTCCGCCTTCGCGAGCGGGAAGACATGAATGGCCAACCCGTTCTCCGCCGGCTCAGCGTCGAGCTGCTTGATCAGCCCCTCGACCGTGCCCAAGTCCTCGACATTCGCGCCCACGAGCAAGGCGTTCACCCACGCGTCGGCGATGATGGTGATGGGGTCGTTCGGCTCGCCCCGGACGCGCGGCGGGCGGTTGGCGAAGATCGGCTGCAAGGTGGTCTGAAGCTTCCCCGCCGTGGCCTTCTTCAACGTGAAGACGCGGAAGTTCAATTTGCTGAACGTCCCCTCGCCGTCGAGCTGCGGGAGGATGCGCTCGACGAAGTCGAAGGCTTCCTTGCCGCCTGTCACGAGGATGGTGTTGACGCGGTCGTCGGCGATCACGGTCGCCTTCACGCGGCGCTGGTTGGCGCTCACGGTTAGCGCGTCCGCCGCCTCTTTCGCGGTGAAGAACTGCGTCAGCGTCGTCGCGAGGGAGGTGGCCCGCGCGTGCTTGAGCTGGAAGAGCCGCACGTCGCCGGTCACGGCCTGCTCCTGCGTGTCCATCCGTTTGATGACCTCGCGCACCACGGCCATCGTCTCGGGGCTGGCGCTGACGAAGATAGTGTTGCTGCGCTGGTCCACGCTCACGGCGAGCTTGTCGGCGGTGGTCGCTGCCGGTGCGCCGCGCAACTGGCCGGGACGGTAAAGCCCCTGCTGCACGAGCGAACTCAGCATCGCCCCGACGCGCGCGGCGTCGGCGAATTGCAGCGTGAACACTTCGAGCACGCCGCCCGCGATGACCGGCTCGGCGTCCAGCTTCTTGAGCAGGTCCTGAATCAGTTCGAGGTTCTCTTTGCTCGCCGAGACCACGAGCGAATTGTTCAACGCGTCCGGCTCCAGCTTGATTTGCGTGGCGGGCAGTGGCGGCTGGCCCGGCAGCGACTGCGCGGTGCGGCGGGCGGTGAAGATGCTTTCAATCATCGCCCCTACGCGCGCGGCGTCGTTGTGCTTGAGCGGCAGCACGGTGAGCTGGAGCGCCGGGTTGTCCATGCGCGTGTCGAGCTTCAGCAGCAGCTCGTCAATTGCACGGTTGTCTTCTTGGTTCGCGGTGATGAGCAGGCTGTTGCTGCGCGGGTCGGGCAGGATGACGGGCTTGTTGCGCTGGATGTCCGTCGTGCGCGCGGCGGCGTAACGCTGCTCAAAGAGCGTCGTCAGCGTCGCGCCCACCAGCCGGGCGTCGGCGAACTGGAGCGGAATCAGACGGATGCGCCCGCTCAGGGCCGGCCCCGCCGTGTCGAGCTGCTTGGCGAGCGTCTCGACCATCTCGAAGCCGTCGCGCCCGCCGCCGACGAGCAGCGCGTTGCTGCGCGAGTCGGCGAGGATGATGACCTTGAGCGCGTCGCCCTGGCCCTTGTTCAGCGTCACGCGCTGCGTGAGCCGAGCGTCCATGAGCTTCTGCAACGTGCCGGCCACGACGCTCGCGTCCGCGTGTTCGAGGGGAAGGATGCGGATGTCGCGGAGGTCGAACGGCAGCTTCTGGTCGAGCTGCTTCAGCAGTCCCTCGACGATGGCGAAGCTCTTCGCGTTGCCGGAGACGATGAGCGCGCCGGTGCGCTCGTCGAGCGTGATGACGGGCTTGTCCTCGTTGCGCACCGTGGTCGCGCGCTGGCCGGCGTAGAGGTCCGCGAGAATCTTCTGCACCGCCGCCGGCTCCGCGTGCACGAGCGGGAAGATGCGCACGGTCTCCAAGCCCGAGGCGGACGGGATGTCGAGCTGGTCAATCACGTCGCTGATGAGCGGCAACACATCGCTGCGGGCGGCGACGATGAGGATGTTCGAGAGGTCGTCGGCTTGGATGGTCAACGCGGCGCGGGCCTTGGCGTTCTCGCTGGTGCGCGGCGCGGCGGTGGCGTCCTTCAGCGTGCGGAGCCGCGTGACTTGCGTCTTGAGGCCCTCGGTGCCGGGCACCGGCGCGCCCTCAGCGAAGACACTTTGCAACATCGGCACGAGGCGCGTAGCGGAGGCGTGCTTGAGGCGGAACAACTTCAACTCGGTCACGGGGTGGTCGAGCTGCTTGTCCAAGTCCTCGATGAGCTTCGAGGCCAGCTCGATGGACTCGGTCTGGCCGCTGAGGATGAGCGTGTTCGACCGCGCGTCCACGCCGATGCCCAGCGGGTTGACGAGCGCTTTGCCGGTCAACCCCTCGGGCTGCGCACCGGGGCCGCCGGGGCCAGCCGCGAGCGTGCGGCCCTGCGTGAAGATGCTCTGCACCGTGGTCAGCACCGACGCGGCGTCGGCGTGCTGGAGCTTGATGATGCGGACGTTCACGCCTTCGGTAATCTGCGGCGTGTCCAGCAGCTCAACCACGGCGGCGAGCGCCTTCAAGTTGTCCGGCGTCGAGGTGAGCATGAGGCGGTTGCCGCCGCCGAGGCCGTCGGCGGCAATCTTGATGGGCTTGGTCAGGTCCAGCGTGACGGCCTCGCCGTTGTCGCCGAGCACACGGAGCCGGCGGATTTGCTCCTGCAGCTCGCGCGACTCCGGCGTCTGCAAGCCCTGCGCGCCGGGGCGAATCATGTTCTGCAACACGAGCGCGAGCGCCGCCGCGTTGGCCTTCTTCAAGGCGAAGACCATTACCTCGGCCTCGACGTAGGGCGCGGGCTTGTCGAGCGATTGAATCATCTTCTCCACCTGAAGAATCACCGCCTCGCGCGCGACGACCAGCAGGCCGCGTGAACGCGGGTCAATCGCGACGGTGAGCGGCTCGCCGGGACGGATGAGGTTGAGCTGCGTGACCATCTGCATCACGAGCGGAAGGACTTTCTCCGGCGGGGCGTTGGTGAGCGGCACGCTGCGGAAGTCGAGCTGGGCGGCCTGGCCCGAGCCGTCGAGCTGCTTGATGAGGGACTCCATCAACGCGAAGTCCGTGGGCCGCGCGCGAACGACGACGCTGCGCGTGCGCTGCTCGGCCACCACCGTGATGCGCGGCGGCTGCTCGACCGTGCGCACCGGCTCGCCGGGCCGCTGCGGTGTGACCGTGACAGGCGGCATGCGGAGCAACTCATTGAGCGTCCGCGCGACGACGACGGGGTCGGCCTCCTTGAGCGGGAAGAGGCGGAACTCGGCCTCGTTGCTGTAAAAGTTGAGCGAGAGGTCGCTGATGATGCGCTCGATGTGGTCCAACTCCGCAGCCGGACCGGAGAGGAGGAGCGAGTTTGCGTTTTTGTCCACGGCGATGACGACCTCGGGGAGGGCGTTGGTGTCCACAGGCGTGGCTTGGGCCTGCGCCGTGGGCGGGTTGGCCGGCGCGTTCGTGGTGCGCGTGGCGGGCGGGGCGTTGGTCAACGCGGGCTTGAGCGGGTCCAGCTTCTCGACCACGCGCAGGGTGCCCTGGGACATCTGCGGGTAAATGCTTTGCAGCATCTTCGCCATCTGCTCGGCGACGACGCGGTCGAGCGGGCGGAGGCGAACTTGAATGCTGTTGTCCTTGCTCTGCTCGTCGAGGCGCGCGATGAGGTCCTGGATTTGCGCGAGATCGCCGCGCTTGGCGATGACGGTGATGGAGTTGTTCATCACGTCCGGCTCGATGAGCGGCTGCTCGCCCTTGGGCCGCTCGGTGAAGAGCAGCTCCAGCTTGCTCGCCACATCGAACGCCTTGGCCTTCTTGAGCCAGACGAACTGCACGTCGCGGTCGGAGCGCTCAGGGATCTTGTCGAGCGTGGGCAGAATCTTCTCCACCACTTTGAAGTGCGCGGGCGTGCCCGAGATGATGAGCGAGTTGGCCCGCGCGTCCACGACCACGTTCACGCTGGGCGCGTTCGCGGCGCGGCCTTTGGAGCGGGAGACGCCTTGGAGGAGCTGCTCGATGATGGCGGAGACTTCCTTGGCCGTGCCGTTCTCCAGCTTGTAGATGCGGATTTCGATGTCATCGCCCTTCATCTCCACGTCGAGCGCCTGGATGATTTTTAGCAGGTCCTCAACCTCGGGGTTCGGGCCGTTGATGAGCAGCGTGTTCGCGCCGGTGACCGGCGTGACGGTGGTGCGAGGGAGCTTGCCCTTGCCCAACTGCGCCGCGAACGACGCGGTCACGGCGGTGGCGACCTCTTCAGCCTTGCCCTTCGCGAGATGCACGGCGTGGAAGGTCGTCTTGTCGCCGGCGGGCGCGGCGTCCATCACGCGCACGAGTTGCTCGATTTGCTCGAGCTGAAGGCGGTTGGCGTCCACGACGAGCGTGTTGTCATCGCCACCGACGCTGATGAGCATGCGGTCCTCGCGGTCCGTGGCCCCGGCCTGACGCGGGAAAAGCTTCGCGAGCATCGTCGAGATGGCGAGGGCGGAGTTGCGCTCCAGTTGGAAGATGCGCACCTCGCGACCGAGCGCGGTGCCGGCCTTGTCCATCACGTCGGCGGTCTCCTGCATCAGCGCGAGTTGCGCGTCGTTGCCGACGAAAATGAGCTGGTTGCCGGGGATGTCCTCGATGATGAGCGCGCCGAGGATGCCCACGTCCGGCAAGCTGCGCGCGCGCTCCTCGAAGACCTGGCGAATCTTCGGCGCGGTCTCCGTGGCGCGGCGGCCCTTGAGCGAAAAGACCTTCATGTGCCGCACGAGGTTCGTGCCGGGGCTGGCCTCGAACTGATCAATGAGCAGCGCGGCGGACTGGATGTCCTTGGGCTCGCCGGTGACGATGAGGCTGCGGTTCTTTGCATCCACCACGACGGCCACGCGCTTGATGGTGCGCCCGGCGAAGTCGAACCGCACCAGCGCGTTGGTGAGAATCTCCGTGACGGCCACGGGGTCAGCGGTCTTGAGCCGGAAGATGCGCGAGTTGCCGCCCTGAGCGCCGGTGCGGTTGAGCTCCTTGACCAGACCTTCCACGACCGCCAGTTCGTTCGTCGCGCCGGACACGACGATGCGGCTCGAGTTCGTTTCGGCGAGGATGACGGTGTTCAACGCCGTGGTGCCGGGCCGCAGACGGGCTTGTTCGGTGTAAAGCGTCTTGAGCGTGAGCGCCACGCCGAGGGCGTCCCCGCTGGTCAGGTCGAAGAAACGCGTCTCACGCACCTCGCTCGCCGCCGGGCCGCGGACTTGGGCGAGGATGGTCTCAATCTCCACGAGGTGGTTCGTGCGCGCGGTGACGATGACGCGGCCATTGCGTGTGTCGGGCAGAAACGTCGCGTCAGCGGGGTCGGACAGCGGGCGCGTCCGCCAGCGCTCTTCGTAGAGCGAGCGCACAAGCGGCACGAGGCGGATGACTTCGTCGGCGGGGCCGAGGTCGAACATCTTCGTCGTGCGGTCGGCGGGCGCGGGCTGGAGTTTCTGCAAGTCGTCGAGGATGCGGCTGAACAACTTCAACTGCGCGTCGTTGCCCGCGAGGATGAGCTGGCTGCCGGTGGCGTCGTCCATCACGAGCAACTCCGCCACGGTCAGCTCCGGCTGGTTCTTCACCTGGTCGTCGTAGAGTTTGCGCGCCTGCGAGAGCAGTGTGTTCGGCGTCGTGGAGCTGAGCTGCACGACTTGAATCTTGCGCGTCGGCTGCTCGCCGAGCGACTGGTCGAGCTGCTCGATGATGGCGGGCACGGCGGACAGCTCCTTCGCGTCGCCGGTCACGATGAGCGTGCGGGTCTTGGCGTCCACGGAAACGGTCACGCGCCTCTGCACGCGACCGGCGGCGTCGTAACGCACCAGCGCGGCGGTGAGGACCTCGGCGACCTTCGCGGGATCGGCGGATTTGATTTTGAAAACGCGCGCGGTCGAGCTTTGCCCGCCGGTGGTGTCGAGTTTCTTGATGAGGTCGGCAACCGCTTCCAGCTCGGTGGTGTCGGCGATGACGATCAACCGGTTCGACCCGGTGTCCGCCGTGATGAGCGTGTCCGGCGTGCGCGTGCCGAACCGCGACTTCGCCTGTTCGAGATAAAGCGTCCGCAC
>CAMBZO010000021.1 GCA_945872195.1 Akkermansia muciniphila
AGCATCTCAACGCCCACGCTGAAGGCCATTGCGAAGTAGATGTAGCCCTTGTTCACGTGCTGGTGGCAGCCCTCCGCCACGAGCATCGTGCCGATGAGAATGAGAAATGACAGCGCCAGCATCTTGATCGTCGGGTGCCGGTCCACGAAGCGGCTGATCTGCTCGACGAAGATTAGCATCACGATCATCGCGAGGATGACGGCGGTGATCATCACGCCGATCTGCTTCACCATGCCAACAGCTGTGATGACCGAGTCCAGCGAGAAGACGATGTCAATGAGCAGGATTTGGATGATGACGCTCACGAAGGTCGGCGCGAGGCGATTGGTCACGGAACCGTCCTCGCCCTCCAGCTTTTCGTGGATTTCCTTCGTGCTCTTGGCGATGAGGAACAATCCACCCAGGAGAAGAATCAAATCTTTGCCCGACACCGCGAGGTCCCAACTGAAGATGCGCGCCTGCCAGAAGGGCTTGTCCAGCGAGACCAGCCACGCCAGCGAGCACAGCAGCAGGATGCGCGTGATGAGCGCGAGCGCGAGGCCGACCTTGCGGGCCTTCGCCTGCTGCTCCGCCGGCAGCTTGCCGCTAAGGATCGAGATGAAGATGAGGTTGTCTATGCCCAGCACGATCTCCAGCAATGTGAGTGTGAAGAGGCTGATCCAAATTTGCGGGTCCGAAAGCCATTCCATAACGCGGCGAAGCGTAGGGGGCGGCAGACACTTTGCAAACTCCGAACACGAATATCTCGGCGAACGAGGACCGCTGGAGCTGTGAGTGCGTTGATGCACCGCTCGCGCAGTCGCCCAGCAGGGTTGTTTACAGCGTCACCGTTGGACTCGGCGCGTCCTGCGAAGTGGACTCGACAGCGATGTGCGTCGCCCCGAGACGCTGCAATCGCCCGCCCACCGCTGCGCGCGCCAGTTCCGGGCGATTGCAGTCGCGGCTCAAATGGCCGAGGTAAATCCGAGTAAGCTCGGACGAGACGATTTGCTCGGCGACATCTGCTGCGGCGTCGTTGGAGAGGTGTCCGTGACGGCTCAGGATGCGTTGCTTCGTGCTCCACGGACGTTTCGTGTCGTCTTGCAGCAGCTTCAAATCGTGGTTCGCCTCCAGCACGAGCAGGTGTGCCGGGCGCACGCGTTCGAGCACGAGCTTCGTCGCGTGGCCGAGGTCTGTCAGGAAACCAATGTTTCCGGCAGACGTGCGCAGCAGAAAACCGACCGGGTCCTGCGCGTCGTGCGGGACGCTGAACGTGTCCACCGTGATGTCCCCGATGTCGAAGCTCGCTCCGGTGACGAAGTGCCGCCCCTCGAGGCGTGTCTCCAACTGCCGTTCCGTGGCCTCCTGCGTGAGCCGGTTGCAATACACCGGGATGCGCAGCTTCGCAGCGATGGTCGTCAGCCCCTGCGTGTGGTCAATATGCTCATGCGTGAGCAGGATTCCCGTGAGCGTCTCCGGCGTTCGGCTGATCGAGGCGAGCCGCTGGCGGATTTGCCTCCCGCTGAAGCCAGCATCTATGAGCAAGCGAACCTCCGGGGTCTCCAAGTATGCGCAATTGCCCCCGGACCCGCTGCCTAAAATGGTGAACTGAACAGACACGACGGTAAGAACGCTTTTCTCAACCGCCTCAGGTCCGGATATTCTTCGGCCCGCCACCTTCCGGCACGATCATCTCGAACGTCGGGATACGCACGACCACGCGCAGGCCCTGCTCGTCCACGCCCAGATAACTGCCCTGCGCGATGGCCCGGGCAGTGTCGAGGATGTGTCGGCTGTTGTAGCTGAACTTCTCGCCGGGGCGCAGCACGGGGAACTCTCCCACCACACCGTCGCCCTCAATGGCCGTCACTTCGTCGCGCGAATTCGTGACGACCCATTTGCGAGCCTTGATGGTGACGGTGCGGTCGGAGCCGTTGTGGATGCTGATGAAATAGACGAAGGAGTGCGGCTTGTCCGGAGGCGACGGCAGCTCTGGCGCATAGACGAGCCGGTCCAGAGTCACGCTCAGGCCGGGCAGTTCAAGGAGGTCGTTCTTCACAAGCGGTTCAACCCGTGGTCACCGGGCGGACGAAGAGTGAGGGTTGATGGTTCGAACTCCAAGCTCTTGCGGACTGCAGCGCCGGCAAATGGATACGCGGCAAACGAATCAACAGCTCGTCGGCACTTCCTGCAGGACCTCGACGCAGTGCGGAATCGCGCCGACCACGAAGCCGAGGCACTCCACCGCACCGCTGGGCTTGCCCGGCAAACAGAGGACAAGCGCCTGGTCCACGACTGCTGCGAGGTTGCGAGAGAGAATCGCGTTCTTCGTAATCTTCAACGATTCCATCCGCATCACCTCGCCAAAGCCCGGCAGCTCGCGGAGGGCAATTTCCCTCACGGCCTCCGGCGTCACGTCGCGGAGCGCCACGCCCGTGCCGCCGGTTGTCAGCACGAGCGAGCAGCCTCGCGCGATGTGCTCGCGGATGGCGCGCTGGATGTCCCGCTTCTCGTCTGGCACGAGCGCGTCGGCCAGCAGCGTCCAGCCGTAGCCCGCGGCCGCCTTCTTCAGCGCCGGCCCGCCGAGGTCGTCGTAAAGGCCCTTCGAGGCGCGGTCTGAAATCGTGATGATGCCGACTTGAATTTGCATGGTTGAGTTCTAACGCAAAGCCGCAAGGACGCAAAGCCGCAGTCAATCAAGCCCGTCAGCACTTCGTCCCGGGCCTTGCCACTTCCTCACAGCAGACCCTGATACGCCAGCCACAGCGAGCGGTAATACTTCATCACCCGGATCGGATCTGTGCTCGGCGGAATCTCGGCGAAGGTGAAGCCGGTGAAGCCGATTTCGTTCAGGCCGGTGAGGAGCTTGCGGAAGGGATACTCCTCCAGATAGAGGTCGCGCATGTGGACAGTGAAGATGTGTTTCTTCACGAGGTTGAAGTTCGCGTCCCAGCCGTCGCCGAAGATGTCGGACTGGTTCGAGTTCCAGCAGAGGCCGACGTTCTTGTGGTCGGCCGCGTCGAGGATGGTCTTGATGTGCTGAAGGAGCGAGGTGCCGGTGCCGTGAACTTCGAGACGGATCTGCTGGCCGTGCTGCGCGCCGAACTCGCCCAACTCGCGGAGGGACTTGCCGATTTGCGCGAGCGTCTTCTCGACGGGGACTTCCTTAGGGAGCGCGTTTGGGCGGACCTTCACGCCGGTCGCACCCACGTCTTCGCCGAGGAGAATGTATTCCTTGGTGGCCTCGATGTCCTTGCGGAGCTTGGCCTGGTCGGGCGTGTGGTAATCGAACGCGCTGCCGAGGCTCCAGAGCTTGACGGGCGAGTCGGCGAAACGCTTCTTCACCTCGGCACGCTGGGCTTTGGTCAGGTCCACCTCGACCTTGTGGGCGTGGCCGGTGCGCAGCTCGACGCCCTCGAACTTCGCCTCGGTGCAGTTCTGGATGAGGGTGGGGACATCCCACTTCTCGGCCAGGTTATAGGTGACGGTGCCGAGGTGCATCTTCGAGGGCTTGGAGAAGAGCGGCGATTTGACCTCGGGCAGCCTGACCTTCTCGGCTGCGGAGGTGCTGGCGGCGAGGGCGGCGGAACCGAGAGCGGAGGTGAGGAAGGCGCGGCGGCTGGTGTTCATATCGGTGATTTGCTGCCATTGGAAATAGCAAATCGCCGGGCAGAGTCACGCGGATTCCCAAGTCAACGCTTGCCAAGGCGCGGGCTGGCCGGGACTTTAGCCCCATGGTTCGCGCCGAACACAGTTTGAGCTTCGGCAGCCGGGAAAGTTCCCCGGCTCGGTTCTCCCCTGCCCTGCCCCGACTCACATGAGTGACGTAGAAGCCCAGCGGTTGGAGGCGCTCCAGCGCTACCACATCCTCGACACGCCGGCGGAACCGGCGTTCGACGACCTCGTGCAGCTCGCGGCGCAGCTCTGCAACACGCCCATCGCGGCCGTCTGTCTGGTGGACGCCGACCGGGTTTGGTTGAAGGCGAGCACGGGTATCACGACCCTCGAGGTCCCGCGGGAGAAGTCCTTCGCGGCACACACGGTCCAGCAGGCTGGGACGCTTGTGGTGCGAGACACCCTGGCGGACGAGCGGTTTCGCGAGCATCCCCTGGTGCAGGACAACCCGCCGGTGCGCTTCTATGCAGGTTATCCGCTCATCACGCCGGAGGGCCATGCGGTCGGCGCGCTCTGCGTGATGGACCGGGTGACGCGCGGGCTCACGGGACAGCAGGCGCTGGCGTTGCAGCGGTTGAGCCGGCAGGTGCTGACGCAACTCGAGGTGCGCCGGCACGTCGCGGACCTCGAGCGGGAGATCAAGAAACAACAGGAGACGGAGGATGCGCTGCGGTTCACCGAGGCGATGTTCCGCGGCATCTACGAGAATGCGACGGACGGCATTTTTCAGACGACGCCGGAGGGCAAGTTCCTTTCCGCGAACCCGATGCTGGCGAAGATTTACGGCTTCGCCACTCCTGAAGAACTGGTGACGGCGTTGAGTGACGTGTCGCGCCAGCTCTACGTGGACCCGGCGAGGCGCGAGGAGTTCGTGCGGCTCATGCGGGAGAAGGAGATCATCCAAGGCTTCGAGTCGCAGGTCTTCAACGCGAAGGGCGACATCATCTGGATCGCCGAGAATGCCCGCGCCGTGCGCGACGCGGATGGGCGCGTGCGCTACTACGAGGGCACCATCGAGGATGTCACCGAGCGCAAGCACGCGGAAATCGCGGTGCGCGAGGCGGAGCGGCGCTTCCGCTCCATCTGGGAAAAGTCCGCCGACGGGATGCGGCTCACGGACAGGAATGGCATCCTGCGCGCGGTGAACCCTGCCTACTGCCGCATCGTGGGCATGAGCGAGGGGGAACTGATTGGCCAGTGCTACACGGTCAGCTACCAAGAGTGTGAGGAGGTCCACCGACTCCACGCGCTCTACCGCGAAAGTTATCAGAGCCGGACGATCCCGGAGCATCTCGATCGCAACGTTATCTTCCGCAACGGGCGCAAGGCGATGCTCGAGCTCTCCAACTCGTTCGTGGAAAATGACGGGCAGGAACCGCTCATCCTGAGCATCTTCCACGACGTGACAGAGGGGCGGCGCGCGGAGGAGATGCTGCGCAACTCCGAGGGCCGCTTCCGCTCCATCTGGGAGCGGTCCGTGGACGGGATGCGACTTCTGGACAAGGACGGCGTGACGCGCGCGGTGAACCCCGCTTTCTGCCGGCTCGTCGGCCGCACTGAGAGCGAACTTCTAGGCCGGCCCTACACTGAGCATTACGATCAAGGCGAGGACGCTCAGGCACGGCTGGAGAGGTTTCGCGTGGGCTACCGCGACCGCAGCATCGCGGAGCACCTTGAACGGCAGATTACCTTGCACGACGGCCGGGCGGTCCACCTCGAGCTGTCCATCTCCTTCGTCGAGGTCGTAGGTGAAGACCCGCTGGTGCTCACCGTTTTCCACGACCTCACAGCCCGCAAACAGGTCGAAGCCGCGCTGCGCGAATCCGAGTTTCTCTACCACTCGCTGGTGGACAACCTTCCCCAGAACATATTCCGCAAGGACCTTCAGGGCCGGTTCACCTTCGTGAACCAACGACTCTGCCAGGAGATCGGCAAGCCCCGCGAAGAAATCCTCGGCAAGACGGACTTCGATCTCTTCCCCGCGCACTTGGCCGAGAAATACCAGCGCGACGACCAGCGCATCATCGAGTCGCGCAAGACAGCTGAGACCATCGAGGCGCACTTCGCACCCGAGCGCGGCAAGACCTACGTGCAGGTGGTTAAGACCCCGCTCTTCGACCGCGAAGGCCGTGCGCTGGGCATCCAAGGAATCTTCTGGGATGTGACCGAGCGCAAACGCATCGAGGAGCAGCTCAACTTCGAGCGAGACCTGCTCCGCGCGCTGCTGGACAACGTGCCCGACCGCATCTATTTCAAGGACACCGAGTCGAAGTTCCTCCAGTGCAGCATGGCGATGGCGAAACGACTTGGCTTGAAAGACCCCGCCGAGGTCGTGGGCAAGACCGACTTCGACTTCCATCCGCCAGACCTGGCGCGGGAGTTCTTCGCTGACGAGCAGCGCATCCTCCTCACCGGCACGCCCATCATCAATAAGGTGGAGCGCCAGTCCGCGTCGGACGGCACGGACATCTGGGCCTCCGTCACCAAGGTCCCTCTGCGCAACCGCGGCGGCTCCATCACCGGCATCATCGGCATCTCGCGCGACATCACGGAAATCAAGCGCGCCGAGCGCGAACTCCAGCAGGCGCGCGACGCCGCGCTCGAGTCCACGCGGCTCAAGTCCCAGTTCCTCGCGGCCATGAGCCACGAGATTCGCACGCCGATGAACGGCGTCGTGGGCATGATCGAACTCCTGCTCGACACGGAGCTGGCGCCGCAGCAGCGGGAGTTTGCGGAGACGGTCTTCTCCAGCGCGCACACCTTGCTGCACATCATCAACGACATCCTCGACTTCTCCAAAATCGAGGCGGGCAAGCTCACCTTGGAAACGACCGACTTCGACCTGCGCGAAACCGTGGAGCGCAGCACTGAACTGCTCGCTCACCGCGCACAGGCCAAGAACCTGGAGATCATCTCGTGGCTAGCCCCCGACGTGGCAAATCTGTTGCGCGGCGATCCGGTGCGTGTCCAGCAGATCCTCGTGAACCTCATCGGCAACGCGGTGAAATTCACCGAACACGGAGAGGTGGTCCTGCGCGTGATCAAGGATGCCGAGACGGACACTCACGTCTCGGTGAAATTCTCTGTCGAGGACACCGGCATCGGCATCGCCCCCGACGCGCAGAAGAGAATCTTCCAAGCCTTCACGCAGGCCGACGGCTCGACGACGCGCAAATACGGCGGCACCGGACTGGGGCTGTCCATCTCACGTCAACTTGTCGAACTGATGGGCGGCAAGCTGGAGCTGCGCAGCGTGCTGGCTGAAGGCTCCACGTTCTGGTTCACCGTCACGCTGGAGAAACAACCCGGCCAGACCGCCCGCGATCCCGCCTCCGCCCGCCTCGCAGGCGCGCGGCTGCTCATCGTCACGGAAAATGCCCACATGCGCCATGCCTTCGCCAGCATGGCCAACTACCTCGGCATGAGTTGTGCCGGCTTGCGCAACGGCGATGAAGCGCTTCACGCACTTCGCGACGCGGCGGCGAGTGGCACGCCCTTCGACGCGGCTGCGCTCGACATCAAGCTCCCCGGATCGGACGGCCTCACGCTCGCGCAAAACATCAAGGCCGAGGCCGACATAGCAGGCACCAAGCTCATCCTCCTCACCCCGCTGGGCCAGCGGCTGGACGCAGAGATCATGCGGCTGGCCGGGCTTTCCGGAAGCCTGCTCAAGCCCGTCCGTCTCTCTCGCCTCGAAGAATGTCTCCTTCGCGTGCTCACGCACGACGACAGTGCGCTCTCGCTGCCCAGCCCTGCGGAGACGGCATTCCTCCACCGCAGCCACGTTCCTCCGGGAGAAACCCGCCCGCTGCGCATCCTCCTCGTGGAGGACAACACCGTGAACCAACGCGTGGCCCTGCTCCAGCTCCGCAAGCTCGGCTACGTGCCCGACACAGCACTCAACGGTGAGCAGGCCGTAACCGCCGTGCAGACACGGCCCTACGACGTGGTGCTGATGGATTGCCACATGCCGGTGATGGATGGCTACACCGCCACGCAACGCATCCGCGAGTGGGAGGAGAAGAACCAACGCCCCCGCCTGCGCATCCTCGCCATGACCGCCGATGCCGGGCGTGGTGACGCGGAGCACTGCTACGCCGCCGGCATGGATGACTTCATCACGAAGCCGGTGCATCTGCCGGAACTCAGCGCCGCCTTGGAGCGGGTGAACACCACCGCCAGCGCCGCAGCCGCCGGGTCGTCCGAGTTGCAGGTGTCGGCTTCAACGCAGATGCAGGATGCCACGCTCGACTTCACCGTGCTTGCCACACTGCGCGACTTGAGCGAGCCAGGCCAGCCGGACCCAGTGGTCGAACTGATTGACCTCTTCATGGAAGACGCGCCCGATCGCTTGCGGGCGATGGAAACTTCACTTAATCGGCGCGATGTCGCCGCACTGAAGATCGCGGCCCACTCACTCAAAGGCAGCGCAAAGAATCTCGGCGCGAAACCGCTGGCGAAGTGCTGCGCCGAGCTGGAACGGCAGACGCATGCCGCTGACTGGGACAACGCGCTGCTCACATTGAAGGCCATCGGCCAGGAATTCGATAAGCTCCGCGCCGTCCTCGCTGCGGAGAAGCGGCGGTAAGGAAGTGAGGCCGCGCGACACAGCTCTTCTCCGTCGTTGAATTGTCTGCCCGGCTGTGCCAGTGTGCAATGCCATCAACGCGCCGAAAGCGCACTTAACCTCCACCGCTCCCCCACCATGCAAATCACCAAGCAACTCGCCATCTTTCTGGACAACGAACCCGGGATGCTCGCCCGCGTCTGCCACGCGCTGGCCGATGCGAAGGTCAACATCTACGCCATCTCCGCCAGTGACACGGTGGACCACACCGTCATCCGAATGGTCGTGGACAACCCGCAGAAGGCCACCTTCCTCTTCGAGGAGCACGGCACGCTCGTCGTTGAGGACGACGTGGTGATGATTGATGGCGACAACCGCCCCGGCTCGCTCGCGCTCATCTGCGACAAGCTCGGCAAGGCCAAGGTGAACATCGAATACTGCTACTGCGCCACCAGCCCCGGCACCCGCAAAGGCCTCCTCATCCTGCGCGTGAAGAATCCGCAGAAGGCGCTGAAGGTGTTGAACAGTTGAGCGCGCGGAAAGTGTTCAGTGTTCAGTCTCACTACGAACGACCGCTGGCCTGAGAACTCGCTGACTGAACACTGAACACTGGTTACTGACCACTTGCCCGCTTTGCACCCGCTCCTCTACGAACTGAACACCCGCTGCTGGCTGCGGAGCCTTTCGGAACAGCACGGGCAAGGCATCCATCTCGGCAACGTGCCGGAGGAGGAGTTCGCCACCTGGCAGCGCTTGGGCTTCACGCATCTCTGGTTGATGGGCACCTGGACCATCTGCTCCCGCGCACGCGAGAGCACGTTGAACGACCCCGCCCTGATCGAACTCTTCCGCAAGACGCTGCCCGACTGGACGCCCGACGACGTAACCGGCTCGCCCTACGCCGTGGCCGGCTATCGCGTGCCCGAGACTCTCGGTGGCGAGGAGGGCTTGCGCCAGTTTCGCATCCGCCTGCACGAGCACGGTCTCAAACTCATCCTCGACTTCGTGCCCAACCACACCGGCCTGGGCCACCCGTGGGTGACGATGCAGCCGGAGCTGTTCGTGCAAAGCCCGCCGGGCGTGCGCGAGACTTTCGCCACGGACACCAACTCCGGCATCACGTGGATTGCACACGGGAAAGACCCCTTCTTCCCCTGCTGGCGGGACACCGCCCAGCTCGACTATCGCCGCGCGGATACACAGGCCGTGATGCAAGAGGTGCTGCACGGCATCGCCGCCCTGTGCGATGGGGTGCGCTGTGACATGGCGATGCTGCTCCTGCGCGACGTGTTTGTGAAGACTTGGGCCACACTCCCAAAGACCGCCCCGCAGGCTCCCGGTGAGTTCTGGACTGCGGCCATTGAGTCAGTGAAACGCGCGTTCCCCGGCTTCCTGTTCATGGCCGAGGTTTACTGGGATCAGGAACGGAACCTCCAGCAGCTCGGCTTCGACTACACCTACGACAAGTGGCTCTACGACCACCTCGCCTACGACAACTACGCCGAGACGCAGAACCACCTCCTCGACGTGGCGCCTGACTTCCTGCGCCGCAGCGTCCACTTCCTCGAAAACCACGACGAGCAACGCGCCGCCACCCGCTTCACTCTGGAGGAGCACCGCGTCGCCGCGTTGCTGACCTTGGGCCTGCCGGGGATGCGCTTCCTGCACGAAGGCCAACTGGAGGGCGCGCGCATCCACCTGCCCGTGCATCTGTCACGCCGGCCTGTGGAACGCGAGGACACGCAGCTCGCCTCGTTCTACGAAAAGCTGCTCGCCGCGCTCAACTACACCTCCGTCGGCCACGGCGAGTTTGAAATCCTCCGCCCCCGCTCCGCCTGGTCGGAAAACTCGACTGAGCACTGCTTCGTCATCGTGCAATGGCAGGCCGCACCCGACGCCTTTGATCTTGTCGTGGTGAACCTCGCAGCCCAGACCAGCCAGTGCTACGTCACGCCGGACATCAAGGGACTCGCACGCCATGAGTGGAGGATGGAAGACCTGCTGGGCGAGGAAAAATACTGGCGCAACGGCAACGAGATGGCCGCCCGCGGCCTCTACCTCGCGCTCCCCCCGCGCGGTTCCCAACTCTTCCACTTCACGTTGGCAAAGTAAGCAGGGCAAGTGCCCAGTGTTCAGTCAGCAGTGGGGAACCACGACGCGCACTCTAAATGCTGAACATTTCCCCCTACCCCACCAGCCACGCGATAATGGCCTTCTGTGTGTGCAGGCGGTTCTCCGCCTCGTCGAAGATGGTCTGCGCGTGCGCCTCGAAGGTCTCGTCGTCGATCTCCTTGCCGCGATACGCCGGGAGACAGTGCATCACCAACGCTCCTGGCCGCGCGCGCTTCACGAGCGCCTGATTGATTTGGTAGCCGGTGAGCACCTTGATGCGTTCGGCGGCCTCTGCCTCCTTGCCCATCGAAACCCACACGTCCGTGTAAAGCAGGTCCGCTCCCGTTGCCGCATTTTGCAAGTCCGCCGTGAGCACAATCTTTCCGCCCGTCGCAGCCAGCGTGCCCGTGATGACTTCGCCCGTCGGAGCCTGCTGTGCATGAACATGATTGAAACCCGCCCGTTCCAGCAGCGACAGCGGCGGTTGAAACTCCTTCGGTGCGGCGATCCGCAGCTCAAAGCCCAGCTTCGCCGCCGCGAATATCCAGCTCGCCGGCACGTTGCACGCGCCGTCACCCACGAAGGTCACGACCTTGCCCTGAATCGGCCCGCGCTGCTCCTGGAAGGTGAAGATGTCCGTGAGAATCTGGCACGGGTGCTCCTCGTCCGTGAGCGCGTTGATGGTCGGGATGTTCGCGTAGCGCGCGAACTCCTCCACGTCTGCCTGCGCGAACGTGCGGAAGACGACGCCGTGGACCATGCGGCCCAGCACGCGGGCCGTGTCCTTGATCGGCTCGCCCCGTCCGAGCTGGATGTCAGCGGCGCTGAGAAACATCACGTTCGCGCCGAGCTCCCGCAGCCCGACCTCGAAGGACACGCGCGTGCGTGTGGAAGACTTCGCGAAGATAAGCGCCCACGTCTGCCCAGCCAGCGGCTGCGGCCCGGGCTGGCCACGACGGCGCTTGATGTCAGAGGTCGCCGTCAGGATGGCGTCCATGTCCACGCGGGACAAATGCTCGAGGCTCAACAGATGTTTCATGCTCGTGAGAAAGTGCGGAGTGTAGGCACGGAAGCGCGGAGTGCAAAAACATTCTGCGCACGAGGATCGAGAAGTTGAGAAGGAGTGAGAAGATTTGCAATCGCCATGCTGCTTGTTCATCGTCTGTGCCGTTAATTGTCATGGAAGCCACGGCGAAAAAGATTTTCCGCGTTCACGACCTCGGCCCCGCGTTGGAACCCCACCGCGTCGCCGGGAAGACCATCATTCACTGCCACGGCGTCTTTGACCTGCTGCACATCGGGCACATCAAGCACCTCGAAGCCGCCCGGCAACTCGGTGACGTGCTGGTGGTCACGACCACGCCCGACCGCTTCGTGAACAAGGGGCCGCACCGGCCGGCGTTCCCGGAGAAGCTGCGCGCCGAGGCGCTGGCGTCGCTGGCATGCGTGGATTTTGTGGCCGTCACCGAGTGGCCCACGGCAGTTGAGACCATCCAGATTGTCCGTCCTTCGCTCTACGTGAAGGGCATCGTGCGCGGGGAGGGCAAGCGCGACTATACGACCGCGATTTCCGAGGAGGAGGCAGCCGTGGTGGCCGGCGGCGGCAAGCTGCACCTGACCGACGAGGAGACCTTCAGCGCGTCCACGCTCATCAACCGCTTCATGGATGTCTTCACGCCGAAGACGAAAGACTTCCTCGAACGCTTCCGCGTGGAGCATCCGCCAGAGGAAATCATCGCGCACTTGCAGGCGATTCGGAAGAAAAAGGTCCTCGTCATCGGCGAGACGATTATTGACGAGTATCAGTTCTGCACTGTGCTCGGAAAATCCAGCAAGGAGCCCGTGCTCGCCGCTCTACACAACCGCACGGAGCGTTACGCTGGCGGGGTGCTGGCCATCGCGAACCACGTCTCGAACTTCTGCGATGAGGTCGGCCTCCTGAGCGCCCTGGGCACAGAGAATTCCCGCGAGGACTTCGTGCTGGCGAACCTGAACAAGAACGTCCGCCCGCACTTCCTGCGCCTGCCCGACGCGCCGACCATCGTGAAGCGGCGGTTCCTCGAAGAACACCTGTCAGCGAAGCTCTTCGAGGTCTATGAGATGCGGAACGAGCGGCTCACGCCCGCGCTCGAAGAGCAGTTCCTGAAGAAGCTCGACGAGCTGTTGCCGCAATACGACGTGGTGATCGTCGCCGACTACGGGCACGGACTGCTCACCGAGCGCGCGGTGCAACTCATCTGCGCGCGCGCGAAATTCCTCGCGGTCAACGTGCAGGTAAACGCCGGCAACCGCGGCTTCAACCTCATCTCCAAGTATCCCCGCGCCGACTTCGTCTCGCTCGGCGAACCCGAGGTGCGCCTCGACGCGCGCAAGATGACCGAGGACATCGCGGGCATCACGCGCACAGCAGCGGCCCGCGTAGGCAGCCAGTATTTCCTCGTCACGCGCGGTGGATCGGGCTGCTACTGCTGCGACCGCAACCAAGTCATCGCGGAAGTGCCCGCCTTCGCCATCCGCGTGGTGGACCGCGTGGGCGCAGGCGACGCGGTGTTCGCCGTGACCGCTCCGTGCGCGGCGCTGGGCATCCCGGCGGAAACGTTGGGATTCATCGCGAACGTGGTCGGCGCGGAAGCCTGCATGATTATGGGCCACCGCAGCTTCATTGACCCGACCAGTCTCTTCCGCCACTTCACGTCGCTGATGAAGTAGCCACAAATCGCTTTCGCAGACTGAGCATTCCCATGAGTCACTCCAATCCCAACGGCTACAAAACCATCCTCGTCACTGGCGGTGGCGGCTACGTTGGCAGCGCGCTCGTGCCAGCGCTGCTCGACGCCGGCTATCGCGTCCGCGTGCTCGACACCTTCTGGTATGGCAAGCAGGTCTTCGGCGACTACGCCCAGCGCCCGGAGCTGGAACTGCTGGAGGTGGACTTGCGCGATTCCAACCGCGTTGGCGAAGCCATGAAGGGCGTGGACGCCGTCATTCACCTCGCCTGCATTTCCAACGACCCGAGCTTCGAGCTGAACCCGAACCTCGGCAAATCCATCAACTACGACTGCTTCGCTGGGCTGATGGACGGCGCGATTGCCGCCGGCGTGAAGCGTTTCATCTACGCAAGTTCCTCCAGCATCTACGGCGTGAAGGAAACCCCCGACGTGCGTGAGGACGCCGAACCGCTCCCGCTCACCGACTACTCGCGCTTCAAGCTCGACTGCGAGCGCGACCTGCTCGCCCGCACCGACGTGCGCGGCATGGACCGCGTCATCATCCGGCCCGCGACCGTTTGCGGTTACGCGCCCCGCCTGCGCCTCGACCTCTCGGTCAACATCCTCACCATCCACGCGCTGGTGAATCACAAGATTCGCATCTTCGGCGGAAAGCAATTGCGCCCGAACTTGAACATCAAGGACATGGTCCGCGCCTACCTGACCTTCCTCGCTGCGCCCGCCGCGAAGGTGGACCGCGAGGCGTTCAATATCGGCTTCCAGAATCTCGCCATCGAGAAGATTGCCTTCCTCGTGCGCGACACGATTGGCGACCAGACCATCGAGCTAGAATACACGCCCAGCGACGACAACCGCAGCTACCACGTCAACTCCGACAAGGTGAAGCGCGTGCTCGGCTTCGAAGTGCAATACGGCATCGAGGACGCCATCCAGAGCATCGTGGACGCGTATCGCGCCGGAAAGATTCCCGAACCGTTCAAGCACACGCTTTACTCGAACATCAAGCGGATGCAGGAGCTGAA
>CAMBZO010000022.1 GCA_945872195.1 Akkermansia muciniphila
TGTCCGCGCTTCCCAAATCGGCAATCGGCAATCGGCAATCGCCAATGCCACCGACTCGCTGCTCGCCTCCTCCGCCTTCGCCGAGCGCTGGTCCCGCCACTGGCTCGACCTCGTCCGCTACGCCGAGACGCACGGCTCCGAGAGCGACCCCGAAATCCCGCAGATGTGGCGCTACCGCGACTACGTCATCCGCGCCTTCGCCGCCGATGTGCCCGCCGACCAACTCATCCGGGAACACATCGCCGGAGACTTGCTTCCCCCCGCGCAGACGCGCTGGAACAAAGCCGACTCGCTCAACGAATCCCGCCTCGGCCTCGCGCACTTCCGCCTCGTCGAACACGGCTTCCAGCCCGTGGACACGCTCGACGACCAGGTAAAGGCGGTGGACAGCCAGATTGACGTGCTCGCAAAAGCCTTTCAGGGCCTCACCATCTCCTGCGCCCGCTGCCACGACCACAAGTTCGACCCCATCAGCCAGCGCGATTACTACGCCCTCTACGGCGTGCTCGCCGCCGCCCGCCCCGCGCAGGTGCAACTCGACTCGCCGGAGTTGCTGAACAAAAACCGCCCCGAACTCCTCGCGCTGAAATCCCAAATCAAGTCCGCCCTCGCCGACGCCTGGCGCGACGCCATCCCCCAACTCCTCACCCAACTCACGAGCGGCTCCAGCGCCGACCCTCAACTCGCCACACTCCACCAGCGCGTCGCTGAAGCAGAGAAGTCACTCGCCGCCATCGAAGGCGAAGCCCGCGCGAAGGCGCTGAATGCGCGTGCCGGCGGCTTGCAGCCGCCGCCCGCCGCCGCCAGCACGCCCCAACCCATCGCCCGCTGGTCCTTCGACGCCGACGCCCGCGACCAACTCGGCGCCCTTCACGGCGAACTCCTTGGCGGCGCAACCCTCCGCAACGGCCGCCTCATCCTCGACGGCAATTCCGCCCACCTCCGCACCGCCCCGCTCGCCCGCGAGTTGCGCGAGAAAACCCTCGAAGCCTGGGTCGCGCTCGCCAACCTCGACCAGTCCGGCGGCGGCGTGCTCACCGTCGAGACCAGCAGCGGCAGCGTCTTCGACGCCATCGTCTTCGCCGAACGCGACGCGCGGAAGTGGGTCAACGGCAGCGACAATTTCCGTCGCTCGCGCGCCCTCGACGGCGTGACCGAGACCGCGAAGCCCGGCGAACTCATCCACCTCGCCGTCAGCTATCGCGCCGACGGCACCGTCGCCTTCTTCCGCAACGGCGTGCCCTACGCCGCCCCCTACCGCCCCGACGCCCCGCTCGCCGTTTTCCCCACCGACGCCCGCGTGCTGCTGGGTCGTCGCCACACCGGCGGCGGACGCGCCTTCCTCGCCGGCGAGATTGATGAAGCCCGCCTCTACGACCGCGCGCTCACACCGGAGGAAATCGCCGCGTCCTTCCGCGCCGGCCCCGTCGGCGTCGGCCCGGAGGAGATCGCAAAAGCCATGACGCCCGAGCAAAAGTCGAAGCGCGCCGCGCTCACCGCCGAGTTGAAAACCGCCCGCGCCGCGCTTGCTGCCAAAGCTCCCTCCGCCACCGAAGACGCCCTCGCCACCGCGCTCAAGGACGCGCAAGCCAACCTCGCCAACCCGCTGCACGCCTGGGCGAAGTTGCACAAGCTGGACGGCCCCGCCTTCACCACCGGCTGGGCTGACACGACGAAGGGATGGCGCAACGCTCTCATCTCCGCCCGCGACCACAACGCGCAGTTCACCAACGCCTGGGACTTGGCCAAACCCACCGACGCCGCCCAGTGGTTTCGCGAAGGCAACGCCCTTGGTAGTGACGCGCTGCCGCGCGTCCTCCCCGGCGACTTCACCCTCGAACCCGACGGCGACCGCGTGGTGAAAGGCATCCTCCCCGCCGCCGTTTCCACCCACCTCCTCTCCGAGAAACACGGCGGCCTGCTCACCTCCCCGCGCTTCCGCATCACCACCGACAGCATCAGCGTCCGTGCCGCTGGCGGCAAAGGCGCGATGGTCCGCGTCATCGTGGACAACTACCCGCTCGGCTCGAACCCCATTTTCCCGAAGGCCGAACTCACGCGCGAGGAGCCCGGCTGGGTGCGCATGGACACCGCGTATCGCAAAGGCTCGTGGGCCTACCTCGAATTCGGCACCGCCGACGATCTCACGCGCAAGCTCGGCAAGAGCAGCGACGCAGCAGGCCGCTCGTGGTTCAGCGCCGAGCGCGTCCTCTTCCACGACAAGGACACGCCACGCGAAGAACCGCTCGCCGCCGCACCACTGCTTGATGCTATCGCTTCACCCAAGTCTGCCGCCGAACTCGCAGCGCACTATGAACGCACACTTCGCGCCGCGCTCGACGCTTGGGGACGCAACTCGTTGACCGCCGAGCAAACTGCCTTCCTCGACTACTTTCTCCGCCGCAGCCTGCTGCCGACTTCTCTCAAGTCGCTGCCGAAGGTCGCCCCGCTCGTCGCCGAGTATCGTCGCCTCGAAAGTGAAATCCCCGCCCCCCGCCGCGCGCCCGGCGTCATCGCAGGCACCGCCTTCGACTCCCCGCTCCTCACTCGCGGCGACCACACCAAACCCGCCGACCCCATCCCGCGTGGCTACTTGGAAGTCTTGCACCGTCCGAGTCCACCACCCCAGACCCTCCTCCTGCCCCGCCTCGCCCTCGCCCAGTCCATCGCCTCCCCGCAAAACCCCCTCACCGCCCGCGTCATGGTCAACCGCGTCTGGCACCACCTCTTCGGGCGCGGCCTCGTCCCGACCGTGGATAACTTCGGTCGCCTCGGCGACCAACCCACGCACCCGGAGTTGCTCGACCACCTCGCCGCGCAGTTCATCGCCGAGGGCTGGTCCTTCAAGAAACTCATCCGCGAACTCGTCACCACGCGCGCCTACCAACTCGCCAGCGAACCCACCGCCGCCGCGCGCGACCACGACGCC
The DNA here is from genome assembly GCA_945872195.1 of Akkermansia muciniphila. Taxonomy (GTDB): domain Bacteria; phylum Verrucomicrobiota; class Verrucomicrobiia; order Limisphaerales; family SXTU01; genus SXTU01. Next base: position 2,930 of record CAMBZO010000022.1, read on the forward strand.
GCCAACGACTATCTCTCCCACTTCCGCGTCCGCCGCCTCGAAGCCGAAGCCATCCGCGATACGTTGCTCGCCGTGAGCGGGCGACTCGAAACCACGCAGTTCGGCCCACCCGTGGGCACTGGCGACCGCGCTCGCCGCAGCATCTACATGGGCGTTCGCCGCAACAGCCTCAGCCCCTTCCTCGAAATCTTCGATGCCCCGAAACCCTTCACCACGCTCGGTCGCCGCGACGCCACCAACGTCCCCGCGCAATCGCTCGCCCTCCTGAACGACCCGTTCGTGATTGAAGCCGCAAAGTCGTGGGCCGAACAACTCCTCCGCCAGACGCCTCAAGCCGACGCGGCCGCACGCATCCAACTGCTTTTCGAAACCGCCTTCGCCCGCCCAGCATCCGCGGACGAGTTGGCCAAGTCCCGCGCCTACCTAACCGCGCTCGGTGCGAGTGCGGATGCCAGCGACCCGCGCATGTGGCAGGACTTCATCCAGTCATTGTTCAACTTGAAAGAGTTCATTTATGTCCGCTGACCACCGTTCCTTCTCCCGTCGCGAAGTGCTCCGCCGCACCTCGCTCGGCTTCGGTTCGCTCGCACTGGCGGGCTTGATGCACAGCCGCGCGTTCGGCGCGGGCCTGCCTGCCGGCCAAGTGCACTTCGCCCCCCGCGCCAAGCGCGTCATCTTCGCCTACATGAGCGGCGGCGTCTCCCATGTGGACTCCTTCGACCCCAAGCCCGCGCTTGCCCAGCGCCACGGCCAGCCCATGCCCGTGCCGGTGAAGCCCACGATGTTCAACAACAACGGCAACCTCATGGCCAGCCCGTGGGAGGCCAAGCCGCGCGGCCAGAGCGGCGTGGTGATGACAGACCTTTTCCCCAAGCTCGCCGCGCTTGCCGACGACCTCGCGGTCATCCGCAGCATGACCACGAAGGTCAACGAGCATGCGCAGGGCAATTACGCCTTCCACACCGGCTTTCCCTTCATGGGCCATCCCAGCGCGGGCGCGTGGATGAGCTACGGCCTCGGCGTCGAGAACCAGAACCTCCCCGGCTTCGTCGTGCTGCAGAGCGGCGGCGCGGTGGTGCCGCACGGCGGCGTGGGCCTCTACAGCAACGGCTACCTGCCCGCCCAGCACCAGGCCAGCATCATCCGCGTGGACGAGCAGCCCGCGTTGCCCAACATCAAACCCCGCGAGAGCGACGCCCTCCAGCGCCGCCGCCTCGACTTCATCCGCTCGCTCGACACGCCCTTCGCGCAAGCGACCGGCGAGGCCGCGATTGAAGGCGCGATTCGCAACTACGAGACCGCCTACCGCATGCAGTCCGCCGTGCCGGAGCTGTGCGACCTCACCGGCGAAAGCGACGCCACCAAGCGCCTCTACGGCCTCGACTCGCCGAACAAGCAATGCGCGGCCTACGGGCGGCAATGCCTCGTCGCGCGGCGGCTCATCGAGCGCGGCGTGCGCTTTGTGGAACTGAGCTGTCTGAACCAAGGCATCGGCGCGGGCGGCGCGGCGAACCCGTGGGACCAGCACGGCAAAATCAAGGAAGGCCACGGCGCGATGGCGGCGCAGGTGGACACCGGCCTCGCCGGCCTCATCACCGACCTGAAGGCGCGCGGCCTCTTCGACGACACGCTCATCCTCTTCAGCGGCGAGTTTGGCCGCACGCCCTTCTCGCAGGGCAGCGACGGGCGCGACCACAACCCCTTCGGCTTCAGCCTCTGGCTGGCGGGCGGCGGCGTGCGGGGCGGCACGGCCTTCGGTGCGACGGACGAGTTGGGCTACTACGCCGTCGAAGACAAGTGCGAGATCTACGACCTCTACGCGACCGTGCTGCACCTGCTGGGCCTGGACCACGAGCAGCTGACCTATCACTTCGGCGGACGTGACTTCCGCCTGACGGATGTGCACGGGCGAGTGCTGCGGGAGATTTTGGCGTGAGGCGCACCCGCTCCATTTCTTCTTCAATTCCCCCGCGCCCACCGCCGTCAGTCTTTCACTACAAATAAAATGCGCCGCGCACCCCATCAAAACCCCCGCCGACTCGTGACTACCAAACCGCTCCTCGCCGTCCTTCTCGCCTCCGCGCTCGTGGCGTCCGCCCAGCTCCCGCAGCCCAAGCTCCACACCGTCTTCCCGCCCGGCGCGAAGTCCGGCTCCACTGTGGATGTGGCGGCGACTGGCGCGGAGATGGACGAGGCCCAGTTGCGCTTCAACCACCCCGGCATCACTGCCAAGGCGCTCGCGGCGGCGAACCAGTTCACCATCACCGTCGCCAGCGATGTGCCGCCGGGAACTTACGAGGCACGGGTGCTCGGGCGTTTCGGGCTGTCGAATCCGCGGGCCTTCGCCGTCGGCACGTTCGCTGAAGTGCTGGAGAAGAGCGGCAACGGCACGGCGGAGACGGCGCAGGAAGTTGCCTTGGAATCCGTCATCAACGGGCGGACCGACAGCCAGGCGTCGGACTTCTACAAGTTCACCGTGAAGAAAGGCCAGCGCGTCCTCGTGAGCTGCGCGGCCCGCGAACTCGACTCGCGCGCGGCGTCCGCGCTGCTGCTGCTCGCACCCGATGGCAGCGAGCTGGAGCGCGCGCGGCTGGGCGGTCTGCTCGACCACACAGCGGCGGCGGACGGCACGCTCATCGTGAAGGTTTATGACTTCGTCTTCCGCGGCGGCAACCAGTATTTCTATCGTCTCACCCTCACGACTGGGCCGCACGTTGACTTCGTTTTCCCCCCGGCGGCCGAGCAGGGAAAGCCAGCCAAGGTCACGGTCTTCGGTCGCAACCTTCCCGGTGGCTCGCCCTCGAAGGTCTCTGTGGACGGTAAAGTTTTGGACCAACTCGCCGTGGACCTCACCGCACCCGCTGACCCGGCGGCGCGTCAGCGCCTCGCCACAACGCTCTCCCTCGGCGGCGCGAGCGCGGGGCTGGACGGCTTCGAGTATCGCGTGAAGGGCGCGAACGGCGCGCTCTCGAATCCTGCGTTGCTCACCTTCGCCAACGGCTCCGTCATCACCGAGGTGGAGCCGAACAACTCGCCGGACAAGGCGCAGACGGTTTCCCTGCCAGCCACGATCGCCGGCCAGTTCGCCACGCCGAACGACCGCGACTGGTTCGCCTTCGACGCGAAGAAGGGCGACGCCTACTGGCTGGAGGTCACGTCGCATCGCCTTGGCTTGCCCACTGCGCCGCACGTCGTCATCCAGAAGGCAGCGAAGAATGAAAAGGGCGAGGAGACGTTCACCGATGTGCTGGAGCTGACCGAGTCCGTCGCGAACGCCGGCGGGCCGGAGTTCAACACCGCGCACCGCGACCCCGTCGGGCGCTTCGAGGCGAAGGAGGACGGCGCCTACCGCATCGGCATCCGTGACCTCTTCGGGCGCACCGTCGCCAGCGCACGCAACCTCTATCTGCTCGCGCTGCGCAAAGAGTCTCCGGACTTCCGGCTCGTCGCTGTGCCCGACTCCGCGCCGACGAAGAAAGCCCCCGCTGATGTCGTCACCAGCGCGTCGTCGCTGTGGCGCGGCGAGGCGCTGCCCATCAAGCTGCTCGTGTTCCGCCGTGACGGTTTCAAGGATGACATCAACGTGACGGTCTCGGGTCTGCCCGCTGGCGTAACCGCGTCGCCCGTGCGCATTCCTGCTGGGGTCAACACCACCAGCCTGTTCCTGGCCGCCAAGGACGACGCGCCCGCCGCGCTCGCCGAAATCAAAATCAACGGCACCGCGAAGGTCGGCGACACGCAACTCGTCCGCGAGACGCGCTTGACCACGGTGAACTGGGACATGGCGACCGACAACAACACCACCGAAGCCCCCCACACCCGCCTCGCGCGCAGCTTCCCTATGGCCGTCACCGACCGCGAGTCTGCGCCACTGACCTTCGCGATGGAGGCCAAGCAACCGCTGGAGACGTGCGTGTTTAACAAGCTGCTCATCCCGGTGAACTTCACCCGCCGCGCCGACTTCAAGACCGACGTGAAGCTCAAGGTCACCGGCAACAAGGACCTTGAGAAAATGGCCGAGCTGGCCGGCGGCACGAACACCGCGTCCATCCAGCTCGTGCTGAATCTCGCTGAACAAAAACTCGGGCCCGGCGAGCACACCTTCTGGCTCCAGACCCGCGCCAAGGGCAAGATGCGCCCCTACATGGACGCGTCCAAGGCCGCTGAAGCCGCCTCCAAAGCCGCTGACACGGAAGCCGCCGCCGCCACAAAGGCTGCGAAGGAAGCCAAGGACGCCGCTGCCAAAGTCACCGCTCCCCCCGAGGCCAAGACGGCCGCCGACAAAACCGTGAAGGACGCGGAAGCCAAGGCCAAGGAAGCCGAGGCCAAGAAGACCGCCGCACAGACCGCGATGAAGGCGATGACGGACAAGTCCAAGCCGCGCGATGTGGACGCCGCGTTCTACTCGCTGCCCATCACGCTCAAAGTCACCGCCGCGCCCATCACCTTGAGTGAGCCAGCCGCGCAGTCCCTTGCCCAGGGCGGCAAGGTGGAAGTCCCCGTGAAGCTGGCCCGACTCTACGACTTCAAGGATCCCGTGGACGTGAACCTCGTCGTGCCCGCCAGCGCGAAGGGCATCTCCGCCGCCAAGCTCACCATCCCGCTCAACGGCACCGACGCGAAGCTCACGCTGGAAACCAAGCCCGACGCCACGCCCGGCGAGCACAAGCTCACGCTCCAAGCCGAGCTCAAGCTCAACGGCCAGACCATCAAGGTGGACCAGACGCTGGTGCTGAAAGTCGCCGCCGTCGAGAAGCCCAAGGCTGCCAAGTAGGAATTGTGAACTTCCCTTCCCGGGCCATTTCCTTGGAGCACGGACGCCCACGTCCGGGCTGGTTTGTTGCGGACGTGGGCGTCCGCGCTCCAGGGGAAAACCTCGCGTGCGTTCCACATTCCCATTTTCAACCCCCTTTGTTTCACTCGGCATTACAACTAATATGAACTTGTCCACGCTCCTGACCCCCCTCCTTGTCTTCACCTCACTTCTCACCGCTACCGCCGCGCCCGGCGACTGGCCCACGTGGCGCGGACCGAAGCGCGACGGCATCTCCACCGAGACTGGCTTGCTGAAAGCTTGGCCGAAGGAAGGCCCGATGCTCGCGTGGAAGGCCACGGGCCTCGGCACCGGCTACTCCACTGTCTCCGTCGCTGACGGACGCGTCATCACGATGGGCGACGGCCCGGACGGCGCACGCGTGCTGGCCTTCGACCTGAAGGGCAAGGAGCTTTGGCAGTCCGAGACCATCGGCAAGCCCGGCGGCAACTATCCCGGCACGCGCTGCACCCCGGCGATTGACGGCGGCCTGATTTATGCGCTTGGCCAGTTCGGTGACTTCGTCTGCCTCGACGCGAAGACCGGCAAGATGGTTTGGAGCAAGAGTTTTCAGAAAGATTTCGGCGGTGGCTACGCCGGTTGGAACTACACCGAAAGCCCGCTCGTGGACGGCAACAAAGTCCTTCTCACCCCCGGCGGCAAGCAGGGCACGATGGTCGCCCTCGATAAGAAGACCGGCGCGCTCCTCTGGCAGAGCAAGCAGTGGACGGACCGCGCGGCCTACTCCTCCATCGTCCCGTCGGACTTCGGCGGCAAGCGGCACTACGTGCAGTTCACGGAAGAGAGCGTCGCCGGCATCGAGGCCACGACCGGCAACCTCCTCTGGCGTGCCCCCCGCAAGGGCGCGACCGCCAGCATCCCCACGCCCGTCCTGAGCGGCGACCTCGTCTTCGTCACCTCCGGCTACGGCGTTGGCTGCAATCTCTTCAAGCTCAAGCCCGACAGCAGCGTCATCGGCACCGAGGAGGTTTATGCGAACAAGAACATCGTGAACCACCACGGCGGCGTCATCCTTCTGGGCAAGCACCTTTACGGTCACTCCGACAGCGGCGGTTGGACGTGCATGGAGATGAGCACTGGCGAAGTCGCGTGGAAAAACGGCGGCGTGGGCAAGGGTGCCGTCGCCTATGCCGACGGCCACCTCTACTGCCGCAGCGAAGGCGGCAAGGGCAACGTCGCCCTCATCGAGGCGACGACCACCGGCTACGTGGAGAAGGGCCGCTTCGAGCAACCCGACCGCAGCGGCAAGAACAGTTGGGCACACCCCGTCATCGCCGGTGGCAAGCTCTACCTCCGCGACCAGGACACCCTGCTCTGCTACGACGTGAAGTCCAAGTAGGGGCAGTGCAGGAGCATTTCCATGAGCGCGGCAAGGAAGGGATGAGGGACGAGTAATTTTTTAACTGTCGGGCGGTTGAAGTGAAAGTGGGAAATGACTGCAAGTTCCCGGCCTTGGAGCGTTTGGGTGAAATCTCATTCCAGCGCGTATACCGTTCTGCGAAATTGGAATTGAGAAACCACAGATGAACTGCGACGCAGACGTGCTCAAGGCTCTGTCCGAATGCCCAACTCTAAAGAAAAGGAAAATACGCCTTGCACCACACATCACCGTTGCCTACAGTGCGCCCTCTTTTTTAGAGAACGAGTTCAAATTATGCGTCGTCCAAAAGGCATCAAGACCAGAAAAGCAGTCGCCAAGCGGTTCAAAGTTACCGGCACCGGCAAGATTCTCCGCGCGCGCGCTGGCCGCCGCCACTTGCTAACTGGCAAGGGGGCCAAGCGCCGCCGCTTCCTCGGCAAGCGCGCCCTCGTCCACAAGACCGACGAGTATCGTATCAAGTCGTGCCTGCCCTTCAGCCACTGATCTCCTCAATTTTCACCCTTCAACTTTCAACTTTCTCTAATCCATGCGCGTAACTAACGCTCCCGCTTCTCGCAAGCGCCGTAAAAAGATGATCACCGCCGCGAAGGGGTATCGCATGCGGCGCTCAAAACTCTACCGCTACGCCTCCGACGCGGTGGACCACGCCCGCCAATACGCCTATCGCGACCGCAAGACCAAGAAACGCCTCTACCGCCGCCTTTGGCAGGTCCGCATCAACGCTGCCGTCCGCGCCGCAGGCCTTACCTACAGTCGCTTCATGGAGGGCCTCAAGGCCGCCAAAATCGGGCTCGACCGCAAGGTGCTCTCCGACCTCGCCGCGACCGACACGACCGCGTTTGGCGAACTGATCAAGGCAGCGCAAACCGCCCTCGCAGCCAAGCCCGAGGCCACACTCGCCAAGGTCTGAGCGAATCAGTCAACCACTTTACGAGCAACGGGCGACCTTCACAGGGCCGCCCGTTTTGCTTTCTACTGGATTCTAAATTCCGACTCCTGAATTCTCACGCGTCATGTCACTTCTGGCCCAGCTCGACCCGTTGAAATCCGAGGCGCTCGCCGCGCTCGCCGCCGCCGCAGACCTGCCCGCGCTGGAGCAGACCAAGGGCGTGTTCCTCGGCGGCGAAGGCAAGTTCACCGCGCTGATGAAGCAACTCGGCACGCTGCCCAAAGAGGAAAAGCCCGCCGCCGGCAAAGCGATCAACGCAGCCAAGCTCGAACTCGAAACGGCCCTCGTCGCCCGCCGCAGCGAACTCGAACTCAAGGCCGCCCTGCCCAAAGATCCGACCGACTGGACGCTCCCCGGTCGCCGCCGTGCCGTGGGCAAACTCCACCCGCTCACGCAAGTCACCGACGACATCGTGAACGCCTTTCGCAAAGTCGGCTTCGCCGTCGCGGACGGCCCGGAAATTGAGGACGAGTATCACTGCTTCGACGCCCTCAACACCCCCGCTGACCATCCCGCGCGCGACTCGCAGGACACCTTCCACGTCGCGCAGGCTTCCGGCTCTCAACTCTCGACCAAGAACGCTCAGCTACTTCGGACACACACTTCCTCGGTGCAGATCCGAGTGATGCAGTCTCAGCCCCCGCCCATTCGCATCATCGTGCCGGGCCGTGTTTATCGCCGTGACAACGCCGACGCTACGCACAACCCGACCTTCCACCAGATCGAGGGCCTCTACGTGGACAAGAACGTCACCGTCGGTGACCTGAAGGGCACCGTCGAGGCCGTGTTCAAGGATGTGCTCGGCAGCGACGTGAAGCTGCGCTTTCGTCCGCACTACTTCAGCTACACCGAGCCGAGCCTGGAGATTGATTTCACTAACGCGCTCGTGAAGAAACTCGGCAAGGACTGGCTGGAGATCGCCGGCTGCGGCATGGTCCATCCGCAAGTCTTCGAGAACGTCGGCTACGACCCCGAGGTCTGGACCGGCTGGGCCTTCGGCTTCGGCATCGAACGCATCGCCATGCTCCGCTACGGGATCACCGACATCCGCCTCTTCTACGAGAACGACGTGCGGTTCCTGAGACAGTTCTGAGGCTGAAATATGGGTTCCAAATCTCAGTTTGACGGAATCCGAATGCACCCGATACTGGAAGCATGAAGACGACGATTGATATTCCTGAAGGCTTGCTGGAAGAAGCCATGAAATACACGGGCGCCAAGACCAAGCGGGAGGCCGTGGTCACCGCCGTGGAGCGCTTCAACCGGCTCAAGCGGCTGGAAAAGCTTAACGCTCGCGTGCGCGGCCAGTTCAAGGACTTCATGACCCAGGCCGACCTCAAGACGATGCGCGAAGCCGACATGCCCAAGGCCAGACGGTGAAACTCGTTGATACATCCAGTTGGGTGGAATACCTCCGCGGCCGGGAGTCGGAAGCGGGCGACCGCGTGGAAGTGCTGGTCTTGAGCGGCGAGGCGGCGTGGTGCGACATGACCCTCGTCGAACTCTGGCACGGAGTGCGCGGAGCCAAGGAGAAGCGCGAGCTGGCCGAGATGGAAAACGAGATCGAGCGCGTGCCGGTGAACGAGGCGGTCTGGCGTCTGGCATCCAAGCTCGCGCTGCGCTGCCGGGAGAAGGGTGTTACCGTCCCCACCAGCGACATCGTCATCGCCGCCTGCGGCGCCGCTCACAAACTGGAGTTGGAGCACTGCGACGGGCACTTCGACGACATCCTGCCGCTGGCAAAAGCTCTTTGAACCGATGAACCAGCCCAACGCCATGCTCCGCTACGGCATCACGGACATCCGGCTTTTCTACGAGAATGACGTGCGGCTCTTTCGCCAGTTCTAAACCACCACTTTTCCTCCGCCATGAAAGTCACCCTGAACTGGCTCAAGCAATACGTTGATTTCAACTGGTCGCCCGAGGAACTCGCGGAGCGACTCACCATGCTCGGCCTCGAGGTCGAGGGCGTGCAGAAGCTCGGCGGCGAGTTCGAGGGCGTCGTTGTCGGGCAGGTTCTCACCACGGACAAGGTCGCCGGCTCGGACAAGCTCTCCCTCAACCGCATCGCCGACGGCACGGGCGAGCGCACCATCATCTGCGGCGCGCAGAACCATCAGGCGGGCGACAAGGTCGCGGTCATCCTGCCGAACTTCGCTCTGCCGCTGAAGGCCGGCGAGAAGGAGCCGTTCGTCATCAAGGAGCGCAAGGTCTTCGGCGTCGTGAGCCAGGGTATGCTGTGCTCGAACAAGGAACTCGGCCTCGGCGAGGACGGCGAGGGCATCATCATCCTGCCGCCGGACGCGAAAGTCGGCCAACCCTTCGCCGAGTATCTCGGGCGCGCGGGCAGCGACGTGATTTACGACCTCGAAGTCACCCCGAACCGACCGGACCTCAACAGCGTCATCGGCATCGCGCGGGAGATTGCAGCGGTGACGGGCAATGCGCTGAAGGTGCCAGCCATTAGCGGTCAGCTTTCAACGGCCAGCGAAGACGTGGCGAAGTTCGTTGCAGTCAACTTGCAGGAGCCGGAGCTTTGCCCCCGCTACACTGCGCGGGTTGTGACCGGCGTGAAGGTTGGGCCAAGCCCCGATTGGCTGCGCACCACGCTGGAGAAGGTCGGCATCCGCAGTATCAGCAACATCGTGGACGTGACGAACTACGTGATGCTCGAAACCGGCCAACCGCTGCACGCGTTCGACTACCACTTGGTGGCCAAGGGCGCGGACGGCAAGCCGACCATCATCATCCGTCGCGCAGCCGCCGGAGAGAAGTTCAAGACACTCGACAATCAGGAGCGCACGCTCACGAACGACATACTTCTCATCGCCGACGAGCAGAAGGGTATCGCGCTCGCCGGTGTGATGGGCGGCGCGAACACGGAGATTCGCGACGACACCAGGGACGTGCTCATCGAGAGCGCCTACTTCGCGCCCACGAACATCCGCCGCACCAGCAAGGCCCTCGGCATTCGCAGCGAGTCCAGCTACCGCTTCGAGCGCGGCTGTGATGTCAGCGTCGCGGACTACGCGAGCCAGCGCGCAGTGCAGCTCATTCTTGAAACTGCCGGTGGCACGCTCGTTCCGGGCGTGGTGGACGCCTACCCGAAACCCGGGCAGTCGAAGGAGGTTTCCCTGCGGTTTGCCAAGACCAACGAACTGCTCGGGGTCGCCATCGAGCCTGAGCAACAAGCCGGCTTCCTCACGAGCCTCGGCCTGACGCAATCGGCAGTCGGCAATCGGCAATCGGCATTTTTCTCCATCCCAAGCTTCCGCGTGGACCTCAAGCGCGACGTGGATCTCATCGAGGAAATCGCGCGGTTGCACGGCGTGGACAAGATTCCCAGCACCGCCCCGCGCTGCGCGGTCGGCACGAACGCGTTCGACGCCGTGTATGACCAACTCGCCGACGTGCGCCGACTGCTCACTGGCCTCGGCTTGAACGAGGCGCAAGGCCAGACGCTCATTTCGAGTGCGGAGTGCGGAATGCGGAATGCGGAATCCGTGCTGCTGGCCAATCCGCTCAGTGCGGACATGGATTTGCTGCGGCCCTCCTTGCTACCCGGCCTGCTCCATTCTCTCCGGCACAACCTGCGCCGACAGAACCACGACCTGGCGCTGTTCGAGATTGGCCGCGTGTTCACCAACGTGAACGGCCAACCGAAGGAGGAGCGCCGCGTGGCCATCGCCCTGACCGGCCAGCGTGCGGTGGCATTCTGGAGCGGCGACGACCGCGACGCGAAGTTTGACGCGATGGACCTCAAGGGCCTCGTCGAAGACCTGCTGGAGCACTTCGGCCTGCGCGGCATCCAGTTCGGCAGGCGCGCGGAGCCGACGGCGCTGTTCCTTGAATCCGCAAGCATCACCCTCGGCGGCAAATTGCCGCTGGGCGAACT
>CAMBZO010000023.1 GCA_945872195.1 Akkermansia muciniphila
CGGCCGTCTTTCTGGCGCATGTTTTCCTTGAGCCAGCCGCCGAAATCCTCGACAGGCAGGTTCTTGTCATCCACGAAGTCCCGCGCCAGAGCTTCCGCGATACCTTGCATCTCGACGCCGGAGGTGGCTGCGCTCCGCACTTTGTCCACGACATCGAGGCTCTTCTTGAGGGCGTCGCCGTTCATCACGGCTACGCCGGCAGCGGCGGCCAAGGGAAGGATCTTCAGCAGCACGCTCATTTCGCCGCCCCCTTCTTCTTCAGCGCGACGACGCGTTTGTCCGAGGTGCGCTCGATGGCCATGCCGGTGAGGAAATCGCGGCTGACGAGCTGGAGGAAACTTTCCTTGCCGAGCTTGAGGCAACGGCTGTGGCGCAACGCGGCGACGTTCGCGGAGGCGGCGGTGCCTTGCAGCAGGCTGATCTCGCCGCAGAAGTCGCCGGGGCCGAGCGTGGCAACTTGCGCGCCGGCCTTGCGCACGCTGAACGCGCCTTCATAAACGATGTAGAAGGACTCGTTGTGACGGCCCTCGCTGAGGACCTCCGCGCCCGCCGCGCAGTCATGGAAGGCGAACTGGCCGGCGACTTTCATCAGCGCGTGCGGCGGCCAGTCTGCGAAGATGGAGTTGCGTCGGAGGAAGGCGCAGACCTGCACGACCTCCTGGATTTTCTTCGCGCCGAGGGTGGATAGGAGCAGTTGGTCGAAGTCCGCCTTCTTCAGCGCAAAGAGTTCTGTGGCCTCGACGACGACGACGGAGCTGGTGCGTGGGACTTGCTGTAACAAAGCGATTTCGCCGAAGACATCACCCCGCGCGAGGTGCGCCACTGGCCGGAGCGAGCCGGACTCGTCCTCCTTCTGCACCTCCACGCGGCCACGATAGAGGACGAACATGAGGTCGCCCCGGTCGCGCTCGCGGATGATGTGCGCGCCCGGCTTCACGACAATAAACTCCATCGCTTCTGCGACGGGCCGGAGGTCCGCCTCGGACAACTGCGAGAAGAGCAGCGTGCTGGAGAGGAATTTCACCGTCTCGTCCGGTCCAGGGCGTTGCCCGCCGTCAAAGGTGAGTTTCCCTTCAGCGGAGAAAAGTCTCGGCGCGAGCAGGCGGTGTCCAGCCTTGGCAACGAGCCACAGGCCGAAGACCAGCGGCGCAGCCACAACCAGCGCGAGCAGGAAGATGACTGTCTGTGTCCCCGGTTCGAAGAGGACGTTCGTGTTGACGCTCACCTGTCGCGACATCAGCTCGGATGCGAAGCGGAACACCGCCCCCAGCCAGAGCACCGCCCACGTCGAGTGCATGATGAAGTAGCGCTCCTCGGTGAGGGACTCCTTCCAGTTGAACAGTTGCGCGAGGAATTTTTGGTTCAGGAACGTGTCCGCGCAGCGCGGCAGCTCGTGCTGTTTGCGGAAAAGCGCGTGCAGCAGCGCGTGCGCCGGTGAACCGCCGAAGGGCGAGGCCAGCAACAGCGCCATCACCCAGCCGGCGAGGAAGACAGGCGTCGAGTCCATCACCCAGCCGATGAGCGCGAGGCCAAACGGCGAGGCCAGCATCTGCAATGCGGTCAACGCCTCCACTCTCCGCCCGCCCATGATCGCGTCGCGCGTGTCCACGGAGAAGAATGGCAACACCAGATCCAGCCGCACTTCTGGCCGATACACTTCCCTCCCCAGGCCGCTCAGGACCGCGCCCGCCAGCACGTTCGCCAAACTCAAACCCAGCGACACGGACAACAGCGTCAAGAACCAGCCCGGCGCGCTGGGGATCAAGGAGACTTCCGACACGGTCACGGCGGCGGCACCGCCAAAGATCAAGCAAAGTGCCAGCGCGAACGCGCCCGTCGGTGTGCAGCGGACGTTCCAGCGGCGGCCCTTCTCATGCGTGGTGTGCGGCTCCGTGTCGCCTTCATGCAGGAAGCCTTTCGCCTGCGCCGTGAGCACGAGGTCGTAGAAGGCGCGAATCTTCGGATGCCCCTCCGCGTGAAGCACTCCTTGCAGCACCTCCTGCACCGTCTGCTGGCCGTCGAACTCCGCGAGAATGCCCTCCTGCTGGACGTTCAGCGCGAGATATTCGCCTCGATTCGTCTGCTTGAGGAGACGCGTTCCATCAGGCAAATCCTTCCTTTCCAGCGAGCGGGTGAGCCGGAGCTTTTGGTCGTTGAGCGAAGGAGTCATGGGTAAAGGGCGGTCGATTTAATAGCAAATCAGTCGCTCCCAAGCAAGCTGGAAGGTGGGAGTCAGGGGCCAGAGGGCTTCACCACGACTGACTGGATGCTTGCTCCTGAATTTTGGACGCGACTCCTGTCGTCGCGACCCGCGCCGGGCTTGGCAGCCCGTGGCACTTCGTGTTTGCTGTCTTCATGTTCACCGCCCTGAAGCATCCCGCCATGCTTGTCCTTTTGGCTGCCGGCCTCGTCTCGTCGCAGGCCTCCGCCCAAGTCTCCCTGCCCAACGCTAAACCCATCCCGCTCGCGCAGGCGCTGCCGCAGCCTTACGAACAGGTTTCCTTCCAGCGCGACGGCGTCGAGCTGGCACGGCTCCACTTCGGGCCGGGGCTGAACCGTCCCTTCGTCTTCCCGCTCCTCGGGCCGTCTGGCCGCTCCATCACACGCATGGGGCACCCGCACGATCCCGTCGGCCACAGCCACCACAACTCGGTCTGGGTTTCCCACAACGACGTGAACGGCTGGAGCTTCTGGGCTGACCGCGGCACGAACCAAGGCCGCATCGTTGGCCAGCGGTTGGAAAAACTCGATGACAGCGACACCGGCGCGGGCGCAACGATCTTCAATCACTGGGTGGACAAGAGCGGCAAGGTTCTTTTGGAGGAGCGGCGGCGCGTCAGTCTGGAGCTGCTGCCCAACAACGAGTCGCTCCTCGTGCTGGACCTGCGCTTCGAGGCGAAGGGCGCGGCGGTCACGTTCGGCAAGACCCCCTTCGGCCTCGTTGGGGTGCGGATGGCGAAGAGCATCGGCATCGCCGACGGCGGCGGGACCATCCGCAACTCCGAGGGGAACGTGGACGAGCAGGGCGACAACGGCTGCTTTTGGAAACGCGCCCGCTGGTGCGATTACTCGGGACCAATCGCGCCCGGAAAAAACGAAGGCGCGACGCTCCTCGATCACCCGGCGAACCCGAACCACCCGACGTTCTTTCACGTTCGCAGTGATGGCTGGATGGGCACGTCTTTCACACACGACGCGGCGCGCGTGGTGGAGTCGGGCAAGCCGCTGCAATTGCGCTACGCCGTTTACGTCCACGCCGGCGTGCCCGCGCGCGAGGCGTTGCAACGCCGGTGGGAGTCCTTCGCGAAGTCAGAGCTGCCGGACTTGAGCGGAAAGAAAAAGTAGGCCCGCGGAGGCAACAGCTACTTCTTCGGCTCTTCCTTTTTCACCGGCGGCTTGGCCGCGCCCTTCGGATCAAGATTTGCCATGAGCTCCTCCTGCGTGACGGTGGACTCGACGCCGTTGGCCGGCACGTCGCTCTTGGCAATCCAGAGAATCGCGTTGAGGACGAGCTTGCGCTGTTCGGCATTGCCCCAGCCGAGGTGGTTGTGCCCGCCGGTGAAGCCGAAGCCGCGTCCATTGTTCGGGCGCGTGGCAGTCCACATGACGTGCTGCGGCGCACCGCTCTTGACGGCCTCGCGCACGGCGGGATTGCCGCTGTGCGAACCGTCGCCACGGTTCATCGTGCTCGCCGGGGCGATCGCGCTGAGGATGGGCGTCACGTCCTTCATGCCATCGCGAAACCTCATGTGGAAATACCATTCGTCATTCGTCTTGAACGGCTTCACGCCGCTGGTGACGGGGTGTTTTGGAAACGTCTTGAAGTCGCCATCCCAGTGCGGGTTGACCGACCAGTGCGTCTCGAAACAGCCGCCCATCCAGTCGCGGAACTCGGCGTTGCCCTTTGCCGTGACCGGCTCCACGGCGTAGTGAAGCGCGCCGAGACCGACGCCCTTCTGCATCAGTGCGCCAATCTTCTGGAGTCGGTCGCCGGACAGGAAGGGATGGCCGCCGCCGCCGTCGCTGTAAACCACGATGGCCGCAGCGCCTTCGAAGACCTTCTCGTCGCTGACCCAGCCGTTGGTGTGGACCTCAGTGACGACGCCCTTTACGGCGGCGAGAGATTTCGCGAGCAGCAGGCAGCCCGCGCGGTGCTCGTGCGACAGCGGCCCGTGGCTGGGCCGCCCGGCAATGAAGATGATCTTGGTGTCAGCAGCCAAGGTGGGGAGGGCGAGGCAGAGCGCCAGTGAGGCGATGAGGAGTTTTGTTTTCATAACGCTCCGTATCCGATGCCCCGGACGCGGAATAATTCACGGCCATGCCGGCAACGTGTGTCGGCGACTCCTCCTGCTCGTAATCCTGCTCCGGCTTCCGGACCCAGCAATGGAGCAGGATTAGGATTACGAGCAGGAGAGGAAAGCCCCGCGCTCACACCGCCCTTTCGCTCCGTGGCCCGCCCTGCTACGTTGCGCTCCGTCCTAATTTGAAAGCACTCATCGCCAACCCCAAGCACAAGGCCCAGCGCGTCTTCCTCGTCGGTGTGGAACTCAAAGCCGGCACTCAGTGGGAGCTCGCCGACTCCATGGCGGAGTTGGCCGAACTCGCCCGCACCGCCGGCTCCACCATCGTCGGCGAGGGCAGGCAGAAGCTCGAATCCATCAGCCCCGCGACCTTTATCGGCACCGGCAAGGCCGGGGAATTCGCCGCCACCTGCCGCGAGTCGAACGTGGACACCGTCATCTTCGACGACGAACTTTCCCCCGCGCAGACGCGCAACTTGGAGAAGGTCTTTGACTGCACCGTGCTCGACCGCACCGCGCTGATTCTCGACATCTTCGCCCAGCGCGCCCGCACGCGTGAGGGCAAGCTCCAGGTCGAGCTGGCGCAACTCCAGTATCTCCTCCCGCGCCTCACGCGCTACTGGACGCACCTTTCGCGTCAGCGCGGCGGTGTGGGCGCGATGGGCGGCGAGGGCGAATCCCAGCTCGAGGTGGACCGGCGCAAAATCTCCGAGCGCATCTTGAAGCTCGACGAGGAACTCGTCCTCGTCCGCCGCCAGCGCGCCACGCAACGCGAGGGTCGCCAGCGCAACCAGTGGCCGCTCGCCTCGATCGTCGGCTACACGAACGCTGGCAAGTCCACGCTCTTCAACCAGCTCACCGGCGCGGCGGTGCTTGCGGAGGACAAGCTCTTCGCCACGCTCGACCCGACCACGCGCCGCCTGCGCCTGCCGACGAATCAGAACGTCCTGCTCTCCGACACCGTCGGCTTCATCCGCAAGCTGCCCACGCGCCTCGTCGAGGCGTTTAAGGCCACGCTCGAGGAAGTCGTGGAGGCGGACCTGCTGTTGCACGTCGTGGACTGCTCGCACCCGCAGGCAGAGGACCAGATTCGCGCGGTCAACGCCGTGCTCGAGGAAATCCACGCTGGGGACAAACCCATTTTGCTCGTGCTCAATAAAATTGACCGCGCCGAGCCGGACCTCGTCGCCCGTTGGCTGATGCAGCACCCGCGTGCCGTGGCCGTCTCTGCGCGCACGGGCGAAGGTTTCAAGGCGTTGATGGCGGAGCTTGGCACCGCGCTGCGGCCGGTCCGCAACTACGTTCAGCTCGCCATCCCGCACGAGCAGTCCGCCGTCATCGCCAAGCTCCACGAGGTCGCGCAGATCGTGGAGCGTAACTACCGCGGAAAGGCCGCGCGCTTCAAGGCCCGCATCCCGCCGCACCTGCACGCGGAGTTCGCGGAGTTTGTGGTGAAGGAGCTATGAGCGGCCCGCGCATCAAGGACATCCCCGCCAGCGAGCGCCCGCGCGAGCGCCTCGCGGCCAACGGCGCGGACACGGTGGCCAACTCCGACCTCATCGCCATCCTGCTGCGCACTGGCTTGCAGGGAAAATCCGCACTGGTCATCGGCTCGGAGCTGCTTGCGAAGTTCCAGACGCTCGACCGCCTCTCGCAGGCGTCGGTGAAGGAACTTTGCGAAGTGAAAGGCATCGGACGCGACAAGGCGGTCACGCTCCAAGCCGCGTTCACCCTCGCGCGCCGCATGGCGGCGGAGATTCGCACCGAGTCGCCGCTGCTCGACACGCCCGAGCGCATCGCCGACCTGCTGCGTGAGGATGCGCGCGGCTACGAGGTGGAGCATTTCCTCGTGCTGCTGCTCAACACGCGCCGCCGGCTCATCCGTGTGGAACGCATCTCGCACGGCACGCTGGACTCCATCCACGTCCACGCCCGCGAGGTCTTCAAGCACGCTATCGTCGCCAACGCCGCCGCCATCGTGCTCGTTCACAACCACCCCAGCGGCGACCCGACCCCGAGCGAGGCCGACATCAAGGTGACGCGCGACCTCATCCGCGCCGGGCAGTTGCTCAAGATTGAAGTGCTGGACCATGTCATCCTCGGCCACCGCACGACGGCGCGGGCGCGGGACTACGCGTCGCTGCGGGAGCTGGGTTTTTTCTACTCATGAAGGCGAAGCAAGTATTCAGTGTTCAGATTGAGGCGCTGGGCACTTCGTCCGTCACTGGCTACTGAACACTTTCTATGCTCCACCCCACCGCCCTCATCTCCCCGACCGCCCAGCTCGCGCCCGACGTGCAGGTCGGTCCTTACGCTGTCATCGAGGCGAACGTCACGCTTGGTCCCGGCTGTGTGGTTGGGCCGTTCGTGCATCTCACCGGGCACACGACGCTCGGCGCGCGGAACCGCATCCACGCCGGCGCGGTCATCGGCGACACGCCGCAGGACTTGAAATACAAGGGCGAGCCGACGCGCCTCGTCATCGGTGACGACAACATCATCCGCGAGCACGCCACCATCCACTGCTCGACCAAGGCGGACGCTGCCACGACCATCGGCTCGCATTGCTTCATCATGGGCAACGCGCACATCGGGCACGACGTGCAGGTGCGCGACCACGCCATCATCTGCAACGGCGTGGCCATCGCTGGCTTCGCTGAGATCGGCGAGCGGGCGTTCCTCTCGGCGAACTCGCTGGTGCATCAGTTCTGCCGCGTCGGGAAGCTCGCGCTGCTGCAAGGCGGTGCGGCGGTGAGCAAGGATGTGCCCCCGTTCTGCATCGCGACGGGCATCAACTCGATCTGCGGGGTGAACACCATCGGCCTGCGGCGGGGCGGCTTCACTGCGGAGCAACGCACGGAAATCAAGCGCCTCTACCACCTGCTCTTCCTCAGCGGAAAACTAAGAGCGGACGCGCTCGCCGAGGCGGAAGGCATCGCCACCGGCCCCGCCGCAAAGCTGTTTTGCGAATTCGTCGCCGCCAGCACGCGGGGCGTCTGCGGTCATGTCAGTGACCGGCAGCAGGAGGAATAAGACCGGTTTTTCGGTTGAATCCGACCGTCTTGAGCGTAGTCGCAGCACCATGAAAACCAGCGTTCTCGCGGCTCGGTCCACTGTGTTCTTGTTCGCCCTTTGCACTGCGCTGGCCCTACCTGCGCTGGCGCAGAAGCAAAAGTCCACCGATCTCTCCGGTTTCCCGTTGCTGTGGTCGGCGAAAAAGACGCCGCTCACCGGACCGTTCATTCCTGGCCTGAACGCCGCTCTGCTTCTCAGCGACGAGCAGAAGGAGAAGCTCATCGCCGCGCGCGCAGAGACCTTGAGCAATGAGAAGCTTCAGAAACTCGGCGCCGGTGTGAAATTGAACCCCAACGCCTCCGACGCCGAGCGCGAGGCTGCACGCAAGGCCAACGAGGAGGCGCGCGACCAGTTCAAGACGCGGGTGGAAAACATCCTCACCGCCGAGCAGCGCAAGCTGGTCGAGCGCCTCAACACGGTCTTCGAAGAGTCGCTCACCGCTGCCCAGGAAGCGTATCGCGGGCAACTCGAGCAGGTGGTCAAGACTGACAAGGCCCGTGCGGAGGAGTTGCGGCAGGAGGTCCGCGAGAAGAGCCACAAAGACTTCAAAGCCCGCCTCGAAGGAATGCTTTCCAAGGAGCAATGGGCCGCGCTAGCCAAGGCCGCCGAGGCCGAGGAAGCCGCCGCGAAGAACTCGGTAAAAGTGAAGAAGCCTTGACCCAGCGGTGGAGCACCGGCCGCAACGTGTCGCAGATTGTTTGACCCCGCTCGTGGACTGATA
This sequence comes from Akkermansia muciniphila, assembly GCA_945872195.1. Lineage (GTDB taxonomy): Bacteria > Verrucomicrobiota > Verrucomicrobiia > Limisphaerales > SXTU01 > SXTU01. The sequence continues at coordinate 8,098 of CAMBZO010000023.1, forward strand.
GATGTCTGCCTGCGGAACGCGCGGAGTCAAAGCCGATCCTATTTCCATCCGTGTGTTCCGCGTTATCCGCGGGCACTCCGGCTCAGGTCGCCTCCGGTTTCATTCCCCCCTCGCCAGCCCGCCGCGTTCATCGCATCGTCCGCCTTACCATGATGACACTTCGCATCACGTTTTGCCTGCTGGCGCTGGCCCTCGCTGCGGTCGCGCAGCCGATCGAGCCGGAAAAACTCAACACCCTGATCGAGGCGCTCACCCGCCTCGGGCCCGACGCGGTGAACGCCAACCCGCGCCTGAAAGATGCCCTCGTCAAAGTCCTCGTCGCTACGCGCGGCACGCCGCAGTTCGTCCAGCTTGTGCAGCAGTTCAAGGTCGCTGATCAAAACGCCAGCCTGATCGAAGTCGCCGCCAAGCATCCCACCGACGAAGCCGGAGTCACCGCACTCCGGCTCGTCCTCGCCAGCGGCGATACCGCCGCGCTCGCCGCCGCGCTCAAAGGAACGAACGTTGCCGCTGCCACGAAGCTCGTCGAGGCGCTCGGCAACAGCGGCGCGAAGCAGCTCCCCGCGCTCCTGCTCCCACTCGTCACCGACACGCAGCGCGACGTGCCCCTGCGCAAGCAGGCCGTCCGCGCGCTGGCCCGCACGCAGGACGGCGCGGGCGGCCTCCTGAAACTCGCGCGCGCCGACAAGCTGCCAGCCGACCTGAAGTTCACCGCCTCCGCCGAGTTGAACGCCGTCCGCTGGCCGGAACTGAAAGCGGAAGCCGCGAAGCTGCTGCCGCTCCCGCCCGGCCAGGGCGACAAAGCCTTGCCACCCGTCGCCGAACTGCTCGCGATGAAAGGCGACGCGAAGCGCGGTGCCGAAGTTTTCTCCCGCGAGACGGTCGGCTGCGCGAAGTGCCATGTCGTGAACGGGCAGGGCGTGGATTTCGGCCCCGCGCTCTCGGAGATCGGCAGCAAGCTCGGCAAGGACGCGCTGCTCGAATCCATCCTCGACCCCAGCGCGGGCATCTCCTTCGGCTTCGAGGCGTGGACCATCGAGACCAAGTCCGGCGAGGAAATCTTCGGCCTGCTCGTGAGCGAGACGGGCGAGGAAGTCTCTGTGAAGACCGTCGGCGGCGCGGTGACGAAGCTGAAGAAGTCCGACGTGGCCAAGCGCCACCCGAGCAAACTTTCCTCCATGCCCGCCGGACTTCAGCAGGCCATGACCGTCCAGGAAATTGCCGACCTGTTGGAATACCTCGCACTGTTGAAGAAGAAATAGGCGTAGCGACTGAACCCAGCACCCCGGAGCTCACTGTCCGCGGCCAGAGCTGCGTGCGCAAAGCCACCGTGCAACTCGCCGCGCTCGGTTTGCTCAGTCCCGTGACTGGTCCGACGTGCGGGTCATCGGCAACGCGCTGCGGCTCCGCAGGGATGGCCCGAGCTACCTCCCCAACCAACCCGGCAGCCACGTCGTCAGCGGCGGGAAGTAGGTGATGAGCAGCACGCCGATGATGAGCACGCCCTGCATCGGCAGCACGGCGCGCGAGACTTCCATCACCGGCTTTTTGAAGCGGTAGGATGCGAGGAAGATGTTGATGCCCACGGTCGGCGCGAGCAGGCCCAGCTCCATGTTTGCGAGGAAGATGATGCCGAGGTGCAACGGGTCTATCCCATACGCCGAGCCGAGCGGCACCAGCAGCGGCACGACGACCACGATGGCGGAGAAGGTGTCCATGAAGCAGCCCACGAGCAGGAGCAGCACGTTCAGCACGAGGAGGAAAACCCACTTCGAGTGAATCGTGCCCGTGACCCAAGTGACGGCCTTGTCGGGGATTTGCGCGTCCACGAGGTAGTTCGTCAGCCCCAGCGCGACGCCGAGAATCATCAGCACGCCGCCGACGAGCAGGCCGCACTCGGTCAGCACGCGCGGGATGTCGGTGGTGAGCTTCAGGTCGCGGTGGATGAAGACGGTGGTAATGAAGACGTAGAGCGCCGTCACCGCCGCCGCTTCCACGGGCGTAGCAATACCGCCGAACAGCGCGCCCAGCGCGACGAACGGCACGGCGAGTTCCCACTTCGCTTCCCACATGGCGGCACGCGCCGTGGCACCGCAGAACTTGGGCCGGTCGCTGGCGTCCTTCGGCCCCCGGCTCACGCCCCACCACGCGGTCAACGCCACGAGCAGCAGACCGGGCAGCAGGCCGGCGAGGAACATTTTCTCGATGGTCACGCCCGCCGCCTGCGCCTTCGAACCGGCGATGATGGCGTAGAGAATGAGCGGCAGCGACGGCGGGAACAGCAGGCCCAGCGCGCCCGAGCCGGTGAGCAGGCCGAGGGCGTTGCGCTCCGAGTAGCGCGCCGCGAGCATCACCGGCATGAGCAGGCCGCCCATCGCGAGGATGGTCACGCCGCTCGCGCCAGTGAACGAAGTGAAGAACGTGCAGACCAGCGCGGTGACGATGGCTGGCCCGCCCCGGAAGCAGCCGAAGAGCGCTTGAAACACACCGACCAGCCGCTTCGACGCGCCGCCTTCCGCGAGCAGATAACCGGCGAGGGTGAAGAGCGGAATCGTCGGCAGTGTGGCGTTGGTGACGAGCCGGTAGTGGTCGAGCGGGATGGAGGCGATGGGCAAGTCCTCGCCCCAGAAGAGAATCATCGCCGCGCCGCCGAGCGTGACGAAGATGGGTGAACCTAAAACGGTCGCCACCAGCAGCATGGCAATCGCGGGCCAGACGAGCTTGGCCGGGTCGGTGGGCGGATGCGTGGCGAACCACACGAGCAGGCCGCTCGCGACGAAGACCACGGCGCGGCCCCACCACTTGGGCGACGCGTTCCACAGCAGCCGCCCGGTCACGAGCGCGAAGCCGATGGGCGTGACGGTTTGCACCCACCAGATGGGCATCGTGCCCACGAGGAAGTTACCGCTCGCTCGCTCCGTCTTCACGAACTCGATGCCCGCGACGGTGAGGAAGAGTGTGATGGTCGTGGCCGCCGTGCCGCTGAAGAGCGCGGCGAAGACCTTCCACTTGGGCGGCAGAATCGTCGGCAGCGCGGACATGGCGAGCAGCCGGCTGTCGCGGGCCGCGAGTGCGCCGCCGAGCATTCCAATGAGCAGCGTGCAGTGCTGGACCAAAGTCGTCGCACCGGGGATGCCGGAGGCGAAGGCCTTGCGGAGGAACGCCTCCAGCAGCGGCAGCACCATCAGGGCGACGAGGATGGAACAGAGCAGGAGGTTCTCGCCCTGGCGCAGCCACAGGCGGAGGCCGGTGGTCGGGGCGGCTTCTGTGGTCGTGGGGAGTGAGTTCATGCGATGTCGGGAGCGCGGACGCCTACGTCCGCAGCAGTTTTCATCTCGCAGACTCCGAGTTAACGCACCGGGTGCGGACGTGGGCGTCCGCGCTCCATTCGCGTTCGCGAGCGCCGCTCATTTCCCCGCCTTCGCCCGATACTCTTTCACGAGCTTCGACACCTCGTCGAACATCTCGGCGGGGATGAGTTTGCCACGGATTTTTGGGTAAGCCTCGTCGGTGAAGCGCACCCAGTCGGCGAGGTCGTCGGGCGTGGGTTGGGTGACTTTCAGGCCGCGCTTCACCATCGCGGCGGTGGCTTCATCGCTCTCGGCCCGGCCACGGTTGCGGATTTGTTTGCCCGCCTCGGCGGCGGCTTGCGTGAGGGCGGCACGCTTGTCAGCGGGCGTGGCGTCCCAGCTCTTCTTCGACACGATGGTCGCGCCGACGAGCGGCACCCAGTTGATTTCGAGCATGTGCGAGGCGGGGCCGAAGAACTGTCCGGCCAGCGCGTAGATGGGCACGCTGGGCACCATGTCGAAGAGGCCGGTCTGGAGGCCGGGCAGCACGTCGGTCTGCTCGGCGGGCACGGGGTTGACGCGCAGGGCGCGCATCACGTCGGCGGAGCGGGAATCGCCGGACCAGACGAAGACCTTCATCTTGCGGTAGTCGTCAATGCGGTGGGCCGGCTGCTTCGAGAAGAGGCGCACCCAGCCGAGGTCGCCCCAGCAGAGGATTTCAAAACCCTTGTCGCGAAACTTCTTTTCCAGCCCGGGCCGGAGCTTCTCGAAGACGTAGTCAAACTCGTCGAGCGAGCGGAACATCATCGGCAGGAGTTGCAGCCCACCGACGGAGTCCTCGATTTGCGAGAGGCCGGGGGCGGTGAGCATCGCAGCCTGAATCTGGCCGATGCGCATGCGGCGAACCATGTCGGCCTCGCCGCCCATCGTGCCGTCGGTGAAGAGGGTGAGCTGGACCTGGTCGCCGGTGGATTTCTTCCACGCCTCGCCCATCTGCTGGAGGCTCTTGTGGGGCGAGGAGTCTTTGGGCGCGAGGGTGGCGAGGCGGATTTTGACGGGAGCGGCAGCGGGGGCGGCAAGCAGGCTGCCCAGCAGCACGAGCGCGGTCCCGACGGCGAAGCTCCTGCTCGTAATCCTGATCCCGGCACCGGAAGGAGCAGGATTAGGATCAGGATTACGAGCGGGAGGAATGGCGGCGTCGGACTTCATTTTGGTTTCGGGGTTTCCGGCGGCAAGGCCGGCAATATCAAATCGTCAATCCGTCCCAGCAGCCACGCGGCGCGGCGCTGCATGAGGGTGTTCACTAGCCGCCATTCGGGCCGGGCGTCCACTTTGACGGCCAATGCCTGGTCGAGCAACGCTTTGAACTCGACGGCGTTCTGCTGCTGGAGCGCGACGCTCTCGGCCAGTGACACATACGGCCCGGCTTGGTTCCCGCCGCTCAACTCCACTGCACGCGCGAAGTGTTGTCGGGCCTTCGCCACCGCGTCCGGTCCCGCACCGGGCCGCGCCAGCTCAAACGTGATGAGGAAGGAGTGAATCGCGCCGTGGTCGAACCCCGAATCCAGCGCCAGCGCGCGGTCCATCAGCGCCGCCGCCAGCGGTAGGTCGGCGATGGCGTCGGGGTTGTCCTTTGAGAGCGAGATGCCGGCGGCCCACGACACGGCGGTCCAGTAGAGCAGATGCACGTCGGCCTTCGTCGTGACGCGCACGGCGGCGGCGGGGCTGGCGCGCAGGAGCTTCTCAAAGTCGGGATGCTTCACCGCCAGCCCGCGCAAGCCGTAGTTGCGCGCGCGGAGATAGAGCCGCTTGGCGCGCGCGTGCCCGGCGTTGGCAGCGGCGAGGTCCTTCTCCTCCAACTCGTCGGCGGGCAGGGCGGCGAAGGCGTAGGCGTATTGCGTGAAGCCGCTGGCAAGGGCCTGGAGCAGTTCGCGGTGCTGCGGCGACTCGACGAGCAGCGACTCCATGAGCTTGAGGCTGAACGGCGCGGCGGCGCGGATGAGGTCGGGGTCATCATCCGTGGCGAAGCTGCCGCCGCCGTTGGAGAGCGCGTCGCCGAGCTGGTTGATGGCGAAGCGTTTGATGGAGCAGCCGGTGTTGCCAGCGACGAGGCCAAGCAGGAGCGCCAACACAACGCCGCGAAGGAAGCGTTGCGCCAAGCGCGGGAGTGGCCAGTGACAAGGAAGGCGTTTCATTCGCAGGCTGCTAAGAGAGCGCGTTTCTACACACGCACTGGAAGTGAGGCAAAGGAATTTCAGTTACGATTAGGCCCGGACGCCAAAGTTGAAATGGGTTGAACAGGCCACAGGTCTGCTCACGAAGCCGACGCCGCAGCTTGTGCCAGCGCTGCTGATGTCACATACTCCGCCCATGAAAATCAAACGCATCTTCGCCCATCGCGTCGAGCTGCCGCTTCACGAAGGCACCTACAAATGGTCCGGCGGCAAGTCCGTCTCCGTCTTCGACACCACCATCGTCGGCGTCGAGACGGACACCGGCCTCATCGGCTACGGCGAGG
>CAMBZO010000024.1 GCA_945872195.1 Akkermansia muciniphila
ATTCTCGTCTATGAAAACGTCGCCGCCTTCCCGCAGACCGGCAAAGGCAAGAGCGTCACCGGCGGATATGTTTATCGCGGCAAGGCGCTGCCGCAGCTCACGGGCAAATACATCTTCGCCGACTGGTCCAAGCATTTTGCCCTTCCGCAGGGCGTGCTCTTCGCGGCCACGAAAGATGCGGGCGGCAAGTGGACCCTCGACCAGCTCGAACCTGAATCCCACTCCGGCCCGAGCATCGGCGCCTTCGTCTGGGCCTTCGGCGAGGACAAGGACGGCGAACTCTACCTGCTCACCAATCAGACCGGCGCGCTGGGGAACAAGTCCGGCAAGATTTGGAAGCTGGTGAAGAGCACGCCTTGAGGACGAGACGTCTCTCCGTTGCCTTCGCCCTCAACGGTTAGGAGTCAATCCACCGTGTCCATCTGCGCGCCCGCGCCGCGGCTGCCGCAGACCTTCGCCTCGTGCGAGGCATTCGGCCGCAGCATCCGCTTCTGGCGCTCGCGGTCGCCCGCGCCGCGCACCACGGTGATGGGTTCGCCGGTGTTGATGTCCAGCTCGGTGACATACATCGCCGCCGAGCCGGTCATGGGCAGTGGGATGAAGTCCTGCACTTGCTGGAGGTTCCATTTTTCATCCTTCAGGAACTGCTCGACCGCGCCCATTTCCTTCTCCGTGCAACCGGGGAAGCTGGAGATGAAATAGGGCACGAGATACTGCTCCTTGCCGGCCTCCTCGCTGAGTTGGAAAAACTTCTCCATGAAGCCCTGAAAGTCGCCGGCGGGCTTGCGCATCCGGCGCAACACGGACGGATCCATGTGCTCGGGCGCGACCTTCATGTGGCCGGAGACATGGTGCTGGACCAGCTCCTTCGTGTATTCGGGCGTGAGCAGCGCGACGTCCATGCGGATGCCCGATTGCACGAAGACGTGTTTTACACCCGGCTGCGCCCGCGAGCCGCGCAGCAGGTCGAGGCCCGCCTTCTCATCAATTGAGAAGACGGGGCAGATGGTCGGCCAGAGGCAGCTCGGGCGGTGGCATTTCTTGCACTCCTCGGCGTGGCCGTTCTTCGCGCCGTAGAGATTCGCCGTCGGCCCGCCGAGGTCGGAGACGGTGCCGCGAAAGGTGTCGGACTCGGTGAGCTTGCGAATCTCCTTCATCACCGATTCCTGGCTGCGGCTGGAGAGGAACTTGCCTTGATGAAATCCCAGCCCGCAGAACGTGCAGCCGCCCGCGCAGCCGCGCGAGACGATGATCGAGTCCTTGATGGTCGCGAAGCCCGGCACCGGTTCCGTGTAGCTCGGGTGCGATGCGCGCTGAAACGGCAGCTCGTAAAGCGCGTCGAGGTCCGGGCCGTCCACGGGGAATTCCGGCGCCTCCTGAAACACGGCGCGATTGCCGTGCATTTGAACGAGGCGCTTGCCGCTGTAAGGGGTCTGCTGCGCCTCGACCACCTTTGTCAGCCGCATCAAATGCTTCTTGTCCGCCTGCAATTCCTCCCACGACGGCAGGATGATGCAGTCGCTGAAATCTGCCGCCGCCGTGGCCTTGGCCCCAAGGAAAAGTGCTGTGCCGCGGATGCCGCTAAAGTCCCGCCGGCCCGAGCGCAGGCGCTTCACGATCTCGCGCACCGGCACCTCGCCCATGCCATACACGAGCACGTCCGCTTTCGCGTCGGCCATGATCGAGGGCTTGAGTTTGTCTTCCCAATAATCGTAGTGCGCCACGCGCCGCATGGAGGCCTCCATGCCGCCGAGCACCACTGGCACGCCGGGGAACGCGCGCCGCGCCATCTGTGAATAGACCACTGCCGCGTGATTCGGGCGTTTGCCCGGCACGCCGCCCGCGCTGTAAACGTCGTCCTTCCGCTTGTGCCGAGCGGCGGTGTAGTTGGACAACATCGAGTCGAGGTTGCCCGCCGTGACGCCGACAAAGAGCTTCGGCGTGCCCATTTCCTCGATGGACTCGATCTTCGTCCAGTCTGGCTGCGCGATGATGCCCACGCGCAAGCCCTCCGCCTCGAGCACGCGCCCAATCATCGCCGCGCCGAAGGAGGGATGATCCACGTAGGCGTCGCCCGTGATGAGCAGCACGTCGAGTTCGTCCCACCCGCGCGCGTCCATCTCGGCCCGCGACATGGGCAGGAAGGCGGTGGGATCCGGCGCGGGTTGTTTGCGTGCAGCAGCCATATTCTGAAGTTGAAGGATGAGTCAGGCGCGGCGCTTAAGCAAACGCCAAGCGTGTGCTTAAGGCCGTCCGTAAAGCTTTTTCAACGCGTCGGCGTTGTAGCTGCGGATGGTGCCGGTCGGTGATTGCACCCGGAGCGAACCTTTCACAATTTCCACAACGACCCCTTGATAGCCGGGGATGTCCACGTGCTTTCCGTAAACGGACGTTGGAAAATCGGGCTGGCTCGCAAACGTCCGAATCGCGCGGACCTCCGTGGTGAAATCCGGGTCGGTGATGTGCCTCCTCGGCGGAGGCTCGGGTTCAGGTTCATCGTCCACCGGCCTGCGCTCCGCGATGGGCTTGGGCCGCTCCATGGACAGCGTCTGCGCTTCCGGCTTGGTGCGGTCGGGCGGCGCGAAGAGCGTCTTGAGCCGGTAGGCGTTGAACCGCTGCGATTTTCCATCGGGAGACTGCACCTTGATGGACTGGTTGATGATCTCCACCAATACCCCGGTGAAACCGTGGATGCTTACGTGGGCACCCAGCGCGCACTGTGGAAAGTCCGCCAGCTCGGTCCATTGGCCGATGGGCTGGGGCGTGCCGGAGAAATCCGGTTCGGTGATCGCCTTCCGCATCGGTGCGGCGGGTGGTTCGTTGTCTGTGTCAGGTGTCACGTGCGACTGCATGAGCTTGATATCTTGGCTGCCTCCCACCCCCTTGGCGACTGCTATTTCGAGATTTGTGAGACCGTGGAGTGAACCCCCGCCTCCGTTCACCAATCCGTCTCGCGATAATCCTTCAGAAACTTCCCCCACACGTGCGCGCCCGTGTTGAAGCCCGCGATGATCGGGTCCACGATGCGGGCCGCGCCGTCCACGATGTCCAGCGGCGGGTGGAAGCGATGCTCCTGCTGCTTGCGCGCGGCGATCTGCACCGGGTCCTCGTCCGTCACCCAGCCTGTGTCCACCGCGTTCATGTGGATGCCGTCCGCGTGGTAATCCGCCGCCGCCGTGCGCGTCATCATGTTCAGCGCCGCCTTGGCCATGTTCGTGTGCGGATGCCGCGTGGTCTTGAACTTCCGGTAGAACTGCCCCTCGACCGCCGAGACGTTGACGATGTGCTTGTCCCGCTCCGGCGCGCGGAGCATCAACGGCTTGAGCCGCGCGTTGAGGATGAACGGTGCGATGGCATTGACGAGTTGCACCTCGAGCAGTTCGACCGCGGGCACCTCGTGCATCAGGAGCCGCCACGAGTTGCGCTCGCGCAAATCTACCTGTTGCAAGTCCTGATCGAGCTTGCCGGCGGGGAACAACGCCTGTTGCGCGGCCAACTCATCCGGCAGCAGCGGCACCTGCGAGAGCTCCGCCGCGTGCGTTAGCCCGGCCACAGCGGACATCCTTTGCTGTGCGATGACTGCCGCGCCCTCCGGCAGCATGTGGTAGCCCCGCAAGCCCTCGTAAGCGCCGAGCAAGTGCCGCGCAGCCTCGGGCATCGTGCCCAGCGACGCCGTCTCTCCCTCCATCATGTGCTCATAAAAGTCCGGCGGCCGCCGCACCGTCTGGCAGGCGTTGTTGATGATGAAATCCAGCCGCGACCGCGTGGCTAGCAGGTGCCGGCAAAACGCCTCCACGCTTGGCGTGTGGCGCAGATCGAGGCCGAAGATTTCCAGCCGGTGCCCCCACTCCTTGAAGTCCCCCTCTGCCGCGTAGCGCAGCGCCGAGTCGCGCGGAAACCGCGTGCTCACGATCACGGTCGCCCCCGCGCGCAGCAGCTTGATACCCGCCTGATAGCCGATCTTCACCCGCCCGCCCGTCAGCAGCGCCACGCGCCCGCGCAAATCCGCCGACTCGGTGCGCTTGCGGAAGTTCACCTCCGCGCACGGCGGGCAGAGCTGGTCGTAGAAGTGGTGAATCGTGGAGTAGTCCTGTTTGCAGATGTAGCAGTTCTGCGGCTCCACTACTTCGCGGAACTCCGCGTCGCCCGCGACCTCCTGCTGCTGAAAGTTGTCCGGCGGAAAGACGTTTGGCGTCATGAACACCTTCTCCCGGCGCAGCCGGCGGATGCCTGTCTCCTGGAGCTTGGCCTGATCGCGCTGGAGTTTGTCTGCCTTGCGCAGTTTCACCCGCGCCTTCACCAGCCGCCGCCGCTCCTTCAAGTCCGGGCAGTAAATCTCCCCCGCCACGGTGAGCAACCGCGTGCGCTCCCCGGTCGTGAGCTGCGCCAGCAACGCCCGGTTCCCCGCGACCTTCTCAAGCAACTCGATGGCGGCCTTGAGTTGGGTCGTCATGCCGTCGTCACCGGCTGGGGCGGGGCGGGGACAGTTAGTGGTGATAGCGGTCTCAGATGACATCGTGCACCGGGAGCATAGCCAGCAGCGGCCGTTTTCGCCAGCGTGACGGCGCGGCAGTGCCTGAGCGTCCGGCCGACCGCCGCGCGCGGCCGCTTTAGAGTTTGACCCGCTTGCAAACGCGCGGCTACGTTTCGCCCCTAATTTTTTCGGCCTGATTATGATTGGAACGTTACGCAGACACTCGCAATGGCTCTGGGGCATCATCATCACGGTGGTGATCGTCACCTTCGTCTTCTTCTTCAGCCCGGACATCGGCTCGGGACAGGGCCGGAGCGAGGAGAACCACGGCACACTTTACGGGCAGCCCATCAAGCGCGACGACCTCGCGCAGGCTTACACCGACGCGAAGCTGTTTTTCTTCCTGAACACCGGCCAGTGGCCCACGCCAGAGCAGGCCATGATGTATCGTTACAATCTCGATAGGGAGGCCCGGCAACGGCTCCTCATCAACCATCACGTCCGCCAGGAAGGCATCGAAATAGGGAAGGACGCGCTGGTGCAGAACATCAAGGACACCTTCAGCAATCCGGAGACCGGCGTCTTCAACCTCCAGCAGTATGACGCTTTCACCAAACAACGGCTGCCGGCGGGCGGTGTGACCGAGGCGGGTTTCGAGCGGTATTTGAAGAATGAGCTGGGCCGCCAGCAACTTGCGCGGATGTTCGGCCTCCCCGGCAAGCTCATCTCCACCCAGGGCGCGGATGGATTCTACCGTCGCGAGAACGAGCAAGCGCTCACCGAGTTCGTCTTCCTCTCCAGCTCGAACAGCCTCGCCAAGGTGAAGCTCGACGACGCCACGCTGCGCACCTACCACACGAACAACCTCACCACCTACCGCATCCCCGCGCGCGCCCTCGTCCACTACGTTTACCTTCCTTACACGAACTACAACGCCGAGGCGGACAAGGAGCTGACCGCGAACACCAACCTCAGCTCCATCATGGAGGCGTATTACACGACCAACATCTTCCGCTTCAAAGATACCAACGACATAGCGATGACCTTCGTGCAGGCCATGCCCAAGATTCGGACCGAGTTCCGCGACGACTTCGCAGTGCGCATCGGCCAGAAAAAGTCCGGCGAGTTCGCCAACGAGCTGTTCAAACAGGAAAACAAAGCCGCCAGCCTGCTCGCGCTCGCCGCGAAGCGGGGCCTGACCGTGAAGGTCACCGAGCCGTTCACCGAGTTCGAGGGGCCCAAGCTGACCAACGCACCGGGCAACTTCGGACGCACCGCGTTCCAGCTCACCGCCGAGGAGGCGCTTGGCCAGATGCTGCCGGGGACCGACGGCGTGTATTTCATCGCGTTCAAGGAACGCCTCACGCCGGAAGACCCGCCCTTCGCGCAGGTGCGCGCCAAAGTCGTCGAGGACTACCAGCGCTCGCAGGCCGCCGAACTCACCCTCACTGAGGGCACCAAGCTCGTGCAGGCCGCGAACGACGCGCTCACCAAGGGCACCAGCTTCAAAGACGCCGCCAAGGCGCTCGGGCACATCTCCCTCGAAGTGCCGGCCTTCAGCCGCAGTGAACGCAAGATTGAAATCGTCACCAGCCGCGGCGTGGGCGTGGAGGAATTCCGGGAGCAGGCATTCGCGCTCGCCGCCGGCAAGGTCAGCAATTTCCGTTCAACCGGCGGCGGCGATGGCTTCGTTCTCCATGTCCGCAGCTTCCAGCCAGTCGCCGAGGAACTCGTGAAGACGGAACTGCCCAAGTTCACAGACTCCCTTCGCGAAAACCGCGCCAACTACGCCTACCGCGAGTGGCTCGGCCGCGAGGTCGAGCGCTCCGGCGTGATGGCCGAGCCCCCCACCCAGACCAAAAAGAGCACCGGCCCGGGCACCGGCGAATAGCCATGCCCACCGGCGCGGTCATCAAGCTCGCCAGTCCCGCGACACAGGAGTCTTGGGAAATCCCCGTCCTCCACGAGGACGACCAACTGCTCGCCGTTGCCAAGCCCGCGCGTCTGCTGGCCTCCCCCGACCGCTACGATCCGCAGCGCCCGAACCTCATGCAACTGCTCCACGCGGGCATCGCGCAGGGCGCGGCGTGGGCCACCAAGCGCAACCTCACCTACCTCGCCAACGCGCACCGGATCGACTTCGAGGCCAGCGGCGTGCTGCTCCTGGCCAAAACCAAGCCCGCCCTCGTGGCGCTGGCCAACGAATTTGGCGCCAACCTTCCAACGAAGACCTACGTCGCACTCACGCGCGGGATGCCCGCCGAGCCAGAGTTCACCGTGGACGCCAAGATCGGGCCGCAGACCCGGCAGCTCGGGCTGATGCGCATTGACACGCAGGGAGGCAAGAAAGCCGTGACCCAGTTCAAGGTGATCGAGCAGTTCCGCGGCTACACGCTCCTGCACTGCCAACCACTCACTGACCGCACGCACCAGATCCGCGTCCACCTCCGCTCCGTCGGCCTGCACACCGTTGGCGACGTGGACTACGCCGGCGGCCCGCTCTCCCTCTCGCAGATCAAGTCGAGCTACACGCCCAAGTGGAGCAAGCCGGAGCGTCCGCTCATGGAGCGCGTGGCCCTCCACGCCGAGAGGCTGGAAATCAAGCACCCGGCCACCGGCGAACCCATCGCCATCACCGCCGAGTGGCCGAAAGACCTGCGCGTGACCGTGAAGTATCTTCGGAAGTTCTGCGGCCTCTGATTACGCGCACCCGGCCCGAGGCCGCCCTTCAACGCCTGCCCATCATGAAACCAACCCGCGTCCGCCTCTTCATCAAACCCTATTGCCCCTGGTGCTCGAAGGCGCAGGACTGGCTCGACGCGCGCGGTGTGGATTACGACATCCTCAACGTCATGGCCGACGACCAGGCCTACGACGAGATGGAGCGCCTCTCCGGCCAGACCTGTGCGCCCACCATCGAGGTGGACGGCAAGGTCCTCGGCGACTTCGGTCCTCCTGAAATCGAGGCATGGTGGAAGAAAAACAACTTCGACTAGCCACAGATGAACACAGATGAAACTCAGATGGGAAAAATTCCCAGTGGGTCTTCATTTCGAATCTGTGTTTCATTTGTGCCCATCTGTGGCTAAAAAATGACCTCGCTCCTCGCCCCGCCCGCCCCGCGCCCCCGCCTCCCTGAGTGGCTCCGACTCTCGCTGCCGACGAGCAGCGCGTTCACGAAGACGCGCGAGTTGCTCAACGACCTCCACCTCCACACTGTCTGCGAGAGCGCCAAGTGCCCGAACCATTGGGAGTGCTGGAGCAAGGGCACGGCCACGTTCATGATCGCCGGCGACCGCTGCACGCGCGCGTGCGGCTTCTGCGCCGTCTCCACCGCCAAGCCGCTCGCGCTCGAAGCCGACGAGCCGCAGCGCGTGGCCGAGGCGACCCGGCGCATGGGCCTCAAGCACGTCGTCATCACCGCCGTGGCGCGCGACGACTTGGCCGACGGCGGTGCGGAGCATTTCCGGCAGACCATCGAGGCCACCCGCGCGGCGAACCCCGGCATCGTCATCGAGGTGCTCGTGCCCGACTTCCTCGACAAGGATGACGCCATCGAGTGCGTGCTCACGGCGAACCCGCAGATTTACAACCACAACCTCGAAACCGTCCGCCGCCTCACGCCGAGCGTTCGCCACCGCGCGACTTACGACCGCTCGCTCTCCGTGCTGGCGAAGGTAAAGGCGCGTCGGGCCGACATCTTCACCAAGTCCGGCATCATGCTCGGTCTCGGCGAGACGGAGGCCGAGGTGCTCACGGCGATGGAGGATTTGCGCCGCTCGAACTGCGACATCCTCACGCTGGGCCAATACCTCCAGCCGACGCTGAAGCACCTGCCGGTCGTGGAGTTTATCCGCCCGGAGAAGTTCACGGAGCTCGGCGCGCGAGCGGAGGCGTTGGGCTTCGTCCACGTGGCCAGCGGCCCGATGGTGCGCAGCAGCTACCACGCGGAAGAGTTTACGCCGACGAGGTAGCTAGCGAATGAGAGCTGCCAGTCAGGTCGCCTCGCCCATGTCCGCGAGCTTGCGGGCGGCGGCTTCCCAGTCGGCGGTGAGGGTCTCCAACTGGTGCTGCACGCCCATCAGTTCGCGGTTCAGGTGCATCGCCGCCCCGGCCTTGGCATAGGTCTCGGGCTTTTCCATGTCGAGCGTCAGTTGGGCCTGGCGGGCTTCGCAGTCGGCAATGTCTTTTTCCAGCCGGCGGACGGTCTGCTGCTGGGACTTGCGCTCGGTGGCGCGGGCCTGCCGTTGCGCGGAATCGTTGCGCTTCTGGTCCTTGCGCTCCGTGTCGGGGGCCGGGGCGTTCCGGGCTGGCTCGCGGGATTGCGCGGGGCGTGCGTCGCTGAGGCCGGCGGTGAGGGCCACGCGCGCGGAAGTGGATTTGGTGCGGTCGAGGTAATACTGATAGTCGCCGGCGTAGGGCGTGAGGACGCCGGCGTTGACGTGGAGAACCTTGTTCGCCAGCGCACGGATGAAATACACGTCGTGGCTGATGAAGATGAGCGTGCCGGTATACTCCTTTAGCGCCTTGACCAACGCGTCAATGCTCGGCATGTCGAGGTGCGTGGTCGGCTCGTCCATGAGCAGCAAGTTCGGCGGGTTGAGCAAGAGCTTCACCAGCGCGAGGCGGCTCTTCTCGCCGCCGCTCAGGACGGAGACCCGCTTGAACACGTCGTCGCCGCGAAAGAGGAAGCTGCCGAGGACGGTGCGGATGTATTGCTCCGTCACGCGCTGCGGCGTGTCGGAGGCCTCGTCCAGCACGGTGCGGGACATGTCGAGCGTCTCGGTGCGATACTGGGAGAAGTAACCGGACTGGGCGTTGTGGCCGAGGATGCGTTCGCCGGCTTGGGGCGTGAGGACGCCGGCCAGCAGCTTGAGCAGGGTAGATTTGCCCGCGCCGTTCGGCCCGACGAGCACGGTGCGCTCGTCACGCTCCGCTTGGAAATCCAGCGCGCGATAGACCGGGGCGGGGCCGTAGCTGAAGTCCACGCCCTTGAGTGAGACGACCTTCAGCCCGCTGCGCTGCGGCTGCGGGAAGCTGAAGCCGACTGTCGCATCGTCGGCCACGGGGGCCTCGATTTTCTCCATGCGCTCGATTTGCTTGAGCTTGGATTGCGCCTGTGCGGCCTTGCTGGCTTTGGCGCGGAAGCGGTCGGCGAACTCTTGGAGGTGGGCGATTTCCTTCTGCTGGTTCTTGTAGGCAGCGAGCTGCTGGGAGTCCTTCGCCGCGCGCTGCGCGAGGTAGTCCTCGTAGTTGCCGCGATAGCGCGTGAGCTTGCCGTGGCGGATATCGAGGACGCTGCCGACGAGCTGGTTCAGAAATTCGCGGTCGTGGGAAATCATCAGCACCCCGCCGGGGTAGCCCTTGAGATACTCCTGGAACCAGAGCAACGCCTCGAGGTCGAGGTGGTTCGTCGGCTCGTCGAGCATGAGCAAGTCCGGCTCCTGCGTGAGCAATCGCGCCAAGTGCGCGCGCATGACCCAGCCGCCGGACATCTCGCGCGCGGGCCGGTCGAAGTCCGAGTCGCGGAAGCTCAGGCCCTTGAGAATCTTCTTCGCGCGGGCCTCGACCTGATAGCCATCCAGCTCGTTGAAGCGGTCGTGAACGTTGTCATGCGGGTCAATGTCGTCCGGGTGGGTCGTCTCCCACGCCTTGAGCTTGCGGCTTACCTCGACGAAGTCCGGCGTGATGGCGGTGGCCAGCTCGACGACGGTTTCATCCCCGGCGGGCGCGCTCTCCTGCGGCAGATAGCCCAGCGTGATGCCGCGCTCGAAATTGACCTGCCCATCGTCCGGCGTGTCGGTCTGGAGGATGAGCGAGAAGAGCGTGGACTTGCCCGCGCCGTTCGGTCCGACCAGGCCGATGCGGTCGCCGCGGTTCACTTGGAGGGACACGTCACTGAAGAGCGTGCGGCCACCGAAGGACTTGGAGATTTCTGAGAGTGTCAACATTCGAGCCGCGGATGGTGCGGATCTGCACGGCGGTGCGCAAGGGGAGTAATTAAGGAAGTGATCAGTATCCAGTTGGGCCGATCAGGCCGGGCTGAACACTTCCCTTCAGAACACCTCCGGCACGCCTTCTTGCATGATGCGCAGGTGCGGCGTGAGCTGGTCGCGGTGGGCGAGGTCGCGCAGCCAGCGCGGCGGCTCGTCCATTTCCTCGAAAGACAGTTTGAAGGTGCCGTAGTGCATCGGGACAAACCACTTTGCCTTCACCTCGCGGAAAACTTTCACCGCCTCGTCCGGCCCCATGTGGACCTTGCGGAAGCTCTCCGGATAATACGCGCCGATGGGCAGCAGCGCGAGCTCCGGCGCGAGCCGCGCGCCGATCTCCTTGAAGCCCTCGAAGTAGGCGCTGTCGCCCGCGTGATAGACCGTGCGGCCCTGATGCTCCAGCACGAAGCCGCCGTAGCCGCGGTGCTTGTCCG
Organism: Akkermansia muciniphila; assembly: GCA_945872195.1. GTDB lineage: Bacteria > Verrucomicrobiota > Verrucomicrobiia > Limisphaerales > SXTU01 > SXTU01. The sequence continues at coordinate 10,902 of CAMBZO010000024.1, forward strand.
TGATCGTGCGCGCGCCCCAGTGCTTGCACGGCGTGAGCGTCACCTTCCAATCGCCGTGGCTGAAACTCTCCCACCACTTCAGCTCGATGATGCGGCTGAAGCCCAGCCCCTTCGCGAGCGGCGCCATGCCCCACGGCATCACGCCGAGCTTTGGGTGCGGCAGCTTGCGGAGGGACGGCTTGTGGAAGTGGTCGAAGTGCGCGTGCGTGAGCAGCACGAGGTCAATGGGCGGCAGGTCGGAGATTTTCAGGCCGGAGCGACGGAGCCGTTTCAGAAAGAAGAGCCAGTTGGCGAAGTTCGGATCAATCAGCGCGTTGAGGTCGTTGAACTGGACGAGGAACGACGCGTGTCCGATCCACGTCAGCGCGAGTTGGCCGTGATCGAGCTTCGGGAATTTCGGCTGCTGGTGTTCGCCGGTGCGGCGCGTGATGAGCGCCTTCCAAACCATCTCGCGGAAGAAGGTGCGCGGGTTGAACGCCTTCGTGGGCGTGAGCTCCTTCAGCGACCTCGGCAGCTTGCGGTGACCCGCAGCGGTGTGACCGTGACTCGTGCCTGGCTCCATACGCGTGCTCCGGTTGACGGGCCAATTAAGCCCCAAACCCCGCGAACCGAAAGTCCTAATTTCCGCTTTGCACTACGGGTCCGCACGCCGTTTCATCCCCCCAATGACTTTGGAAGAACGCCTCAACACCTACCTCCGCAACAAGCCCGTGCTGGGCAACGGCGTCTATCTCGCCCAGACCGCCGTCGTCCTCGGCGACGTGACGCTCGGCGACTACGCCAGCGTTTGGTTCGGCGCGGTGCTGCGCGGGGACATCAACCGCATCGTCATCGGCGCGAACTCGAACATTCAGGACAACGCCGTCGTGCATCTCGCCGACGACTTCCCCTGCCTCATCGGCGAGTGGGTCACCGTGGGCCACTCCGCCATCGTCCACGCCTGCACCATCGGCGACGAATGCCTCATCGGCATGGGCGCGACGATTCTCGACGGCGCGGAGATCGGCGCGCAAAGCATCGTGGGCGCGAACGCGCTCGTGACCGGCGGGACGAAAGTGCCGCCCGGCTCGCTCGTGCTCGGATCGCCCGCGAAGGTGGTCCGCGCGCTCACTCCGGAGGAACGGGCCGGTTTGAAATACTGGGCGGAGAAATACGTCGGCAACGGAGCCTTCTGCCTCAAGCACGGCCTCAACGTCGGTGCCCCGCTGGCAACGTGAGTGGAAGCCCCCCGTTGCCCCGGACCCTTACGGGAACGAGTCTCAAAAGCTCCAGTTCAGTCCGGCGCGGAGCAGTATTGTCCCAGACAGCTTGAGCCGCGCGCGGGCGGTGCCGGCGTCCTGTTCCAAAGCCTGCATCCAGTGGTAAGTGCCCGCCGCGCTCACGCTCCAGGCCGGCGAGAGCCGGTAGGTCAGCCCGCTCTCCACGTAGCCGCCCCAACGGCCGCCCAGCACCTCGCTGCGCCCTTGGTTGAGCTGCGTGGCCGTCACCACGCCTGCGATGCTCGTGGTGTCGTTGACCGAGAACTCACTGCGGACCAGTGACATTGCCAGCCCACCGCCCCCGTGAACCGTCCACTGCCCCAGATCCGCCTCGAAGCTCGGCCCCAGCCGGAAGCCGAACAAATCCCCGCGCAACTCCCGCGTGCCCGTCGTCACCGCTCCGCTGGCCAGCGTAGTGGGAGCGAGGCGCGTGGGCGCATCGCCGATGGACGGCTCCGCCCCGGTGCCGGTGAACGGACCGACGTAGGCTGGGGGCGTGGCCGGCAGAATGATGGGCGGCGCACCCGGAATGGTGTAGCGGTCGGTGATGACGGTGGCGTCCGTCGCCAGCGTGCGCTGGTCCCGGATGCCGAAGGGCACGTGCGTGAAGTGGAAATCCAACCCCCAGCGGCAACCCGCCGCCGTGCCCAACTCGCGCCGGTAGCCGAACTCGTAGCCGGCGGAACTTCCCGCCTTGGCCCCCAGCGCCTGCCCGGTCGCGAGCACGCTGGCGCTGTGCAGTTCGAGCTGTGTCCCGCCGCTCACCACTTGGGCGGTGCGGTCCGTGTAGCCGAAGAAGGTCGTCAGCCCCAGCCCGTTGCCGGTGCTGTCCACCCGGTTGAAGCCGTCGTCGTAGAAATGCTCCGCGCCCGCCGTGGCTGGGCCGGGGTCCGTCTGCCGGGCCAGACCGCCGAGGCGGGTGAAGTCCGCCTGCACGCCCCACAGCCACGCGGGCCCGAGGGTGAAGCGGTTGGGAGCAGGGGCGTCGGCGGCCTGGCCGGACCAGGCGAGCAGGACGCCCAAGCCGGGCGCGAGGAAACGTTTCAGCATGGGAAAAACTCAGTTTGAAAGCCCCAGGATGCGGTAGTAGCGGCTCCCGCCGGTGATCGGGTGCCGGCGCGTCTTGGGGGCCCCGTTGTCCAGCCACACGGTCGTCGCCCCTGATGCGGTCAGCAGGCCCTCGGCCGTTTCCCATTGCATCGGCGTGGCCACGGCATCGGCGTATTGCACCACGTAGCGCCGGCCGGCGGTGGAGGGGAACTCGACGAGGAAACTGCCGTTGGCCAACTGCAGGTAGCGAGTCGCCGGCGTGCCGGCGGTCTGCGCGGGCTGCGGGGCCTCCGGTTTCAGCCGCTCACTGGCCACGGCGTAGAAGGTCAGGTTGGCCAGTGCGGCGGGATTGCGTGAGGGCACGAAGAACTCCAGCACGGCGGACATCGTCTCCCCGCGCGCCACCGTGTGGCTGAAGCGCACATAGGGCGGCTCGCTGGTCCCGGCCATGTTCTGGGTCAGCCGCACGCCACTCGGCAGGCCCTCCGGGAAGATCATCAGCCCGCCGATTCTCCCGGGCCAGGTGTTGCGGAGGCTCACCTTCACCTCAAAGGCGCTGGTCTGCGGGTTGAACACCGCCGCGTGGGTCACGGTGACCTCCACCTCGACCGCCTCCACGCCCGGGGGCGGGGGCGTCTCCGTGGGCA
>CAMBZO010000025.1 GCA_945872195.1 Akkermansia muciniphila
GCAAGGCGCTGCCACCGCAGACGCCCATCGGCGAGTCGTGGGAAATCACGGACCGGCCCGAGGGCGTCAGCGTCATCACCAATGGCCCACTGACAGGTCGCGACCTGCGCTGGCTTATGGAGCATCACGCGAAGGAACTCCTCGGCGACTCGCAGCCTTGCGCCGGACGCTTCCCGCTGCTCGTGAAGATTCTCGACGCGCAGGAAAAGCTCTCGCTCCAAGTCCACCCGCCTGCGCACAAGGCCGCCGAGCTGCGCGGCGATCCCAAGACCGAGCTGTGGTATGTGGCCGACGCCACTCCGGACGCGGACCTGTTCGTCGGCCTGCGACGCGGCGCGACGCGGGCGGAGTTCGAGCAGCGGATTCAGGATGGCTCCGTCGCCGAGTGTTTCCATCGCATCCCGGTGCAGCGGGGCGACTCCATGTTCCTGCCCAGCGGACGCGTCCACGCGCTGGGCGCAGGCAGCCTCATCTTGGAGATTCAGCAGAACTCCGACACGACCTACCGCGTGTTCGACTGGAACCGTGTCGGCCTCGACGGCAAGCCGCGCGAGCTGCACATCCCGCAGGCGCTGGCCTCGATTAACTTCGAGGATTTTGAGCCGGCGCTGGCTCCGGAGGCGTGGGTGCCGGCGGCGGTGGGCGAGACGCGCCGGTTAGCGGAGTGCGACCTGTTCACCGTGGATTTAATCCGGCGGCGCACCCTCGAGACGGCCCGGCTGAACGGCAACCGAGTCATCGTGCTCGCCGTGACGGAGGGACAGCTCTCAGTGCAGTGGGAGGAAACCGTTTGCGAGCTGAAACCCGGCGACTTCTGTGTGGTGCCAGCGGCGTGCGCGAACTCCACGAAGGTGCGGGCTGCGGGTGAAACCGTCTTCCTCCAAGCCATCGCGAACTGAGTTTATGCCACGGACGAAGCATGGATGGAACACGGTCAAATCCAAATCCGTGTTTCATCCGGGTCCAATCCGTGGCTAGTGTTTTGCCAGATGCACGATCCCATCACCAAAGCCGCGACGCTGCTGGAGGCCTTGCCCTACATCCAGAAGTTTAGCCATGCCACGTTCGTCGTGAAATACGGCGGCAGCTTCATGGACTCGACCGACCCCGCCGTGCGCAACGGCGTGGCGCGCGATGTCGTGTTCCTCGAAGCGGTGGAGATTAATCCCGTGGTCGTGCACGGCGGCGGCAAGGCCATCACGCGCGCGATGGACGCCGCCGGGTTGAAGGCGAACTTCATCCAAGGAATGCGCGTGACGGACGCGGCGGCCGCTGGCGTCGTGGACCAGGTGCTCTCTCGCGAGATCAATCCAGAGATCGTGCGCACCATCGAGTCGCTCGGGGGAAAAGCGCGGGGCTTCGCGGGCACGGACATTTTCACCTGCCGCAAGCTGTGGCTCGACGACAAGGCGAACCCCGGACAGAAGTTGGACATAGGCTTCGTGGGCGAGGTCGTAAAAGTAAACATCGCGCCGTTGCTGGAGTGCATCGCGCACGGCGTCACGCCGGTCATCAGCCCGACGGCGCGCGGCGAGGACGGGAAGGTTTACAACTGCAACGCCGACGTGGCCGCCGCGCAGGTCGCCATCGCGCTCAAGGCCCGCCGGCTTGTCTTCATGTCCGATGTGCCGGGCCTGCTGCGCGACCCTAAGGATCCGGCGACGCTCATCACGCATCTGCAAATCAGCGAAGTGCCCGCGCTCAAAGCCACCGGCGTCGTGGACAAGGGGATGATTCCCAAGGTGGACAGCGCCGTGGCGGCCATTCAGGCCGGCGTGGAGAAGGTGCAGTTCGTGGACGGCCGGCAGCCGCATTCCGTGCTGCTGGAGATTTTCACGGACGAAGGAGTCGGAACCGAGGTTGTCGCGTGAATCACGCGCGGCGAGACAAATGAGTTTAAGGCAATTTTTCTCTGTGACCTTTGCGCCCTTTCGCGGCTAAATCACCGTGCGAATGAAAGAGATCGTCCCGACCCCGCCCCCCATCGTTCACAACGAGCAGCAAGCCGTCCTCGGCCTGTTCCAGAAATACGTCGTGCCCAGCTACGGGCGCTTCGAGCTCGTGCTCGCGCGCGGGCAGGGGAGTCACCTCTGGGACGTGAACGGCAAGCGCTACCTCGACCTCGGCGGCGGCATCGCGGTCTGCTCGCTCGGTCACGCGAACGCGGAGATCACCGAGGCCCTCGTCGAACAGTCGCAGCGGATGGTTCACATCTCGAACCTTTACTACCACGAGCCGCAGGGCCGGCTGGCGCAGCAAATCGTCCGGCACCTCGCGCCGGGCAAGGTGTTCTTCAGCAACTCCGGCGCGGAGGCGAACGAAGGGCTCTACAAACTCGCGCGCAGGTTCGGCCACGACGAAGGGCGCTTTGAAATCATCACGGCGTGGAACTCGTTCCACGGGCGCACGCTTGCGGGCATTGCGGCGACGGGGCAGGAGAAGGTGAAGAAGGGTTTCGAGCCGGCGGTGGCGGGCTTCAAGCACGTTCCTTACAACGACCTGCAAGCGGTGCGCGATGCCATCACGCCGGCGACGGCCGCCATTCTCATCGAAGGCGTGCAGGGCGAGGGCGGTATCGAGCCCGCGACGACGGACTATCTGCTCGGATTGCGCCAGCTTTGCGACGAACGGCGGATGTTGCTGCTGATGGACGGCGTGCAATGCGGGCACTTCCGCACGGGGCGGTTCCAGAGTTTTCAGCGGTTGCTCGAAGGCGTTCCGGGTGCGGACAAGTTCCTGCCCGACGGCGTCTCGATGGCGAAATCGCTCGGTGGCGGCTTTCCCATCGGCGCGTTTTGGGTGCGCGAGGAGCACCACGGCGTGAAGCTGTGCGACGTGCTTGGACCCGGCACGCACGCGACGACTTATGGCGGCACACCGCTGGGCTGCGCGGTGGCGAACAAGGTCTTCGAGGTCATCGAGCGCGATAATCTGGCGGACAACGCGCGCGCGACCGGTGGGTGGATGAAGGCGGAACTGGAGCAGCTCGCCGCGCAGTTTCCGCAGGTCATCAAGAGCGTGCGTGGGCTGGGCTTCATGCTCGGCATCGAGCTGGCGGAGAATATCCCGGCCTTCGCGAACACCGGGAAGGTCGCGTCACTCAACTTCGTCAACCGTCTGCACGAGGCCGGCGTGCTCACCGTGCCCAGCGGCACACACGTCGTGCGCTTCTTGCCCGCGCTGAACTTGTCGCGTGCGGATGCGGCGGAGGGGCTGGCGGTCATGACCAGCGTGGTGAAGGCCATTGCGTGAACTGCGCCATGCCACTTCCTTGGCTCATGGCGGTGGTGCTGGCGGTGCAAATCGCGTTCGGCATCGCGCCGAAGGCGGACCGTCTGACGTGGGCGCTGGAGAATGGGCCGGTGTGGGTGGGCCTTGTCATCTTGGTCTTCACGCAGCGGCGCTGCCCGCTCTCCGCGCTGTCTCTCCACTTGTTCGCGCTGCATTCGTTCATCCTCGCGTTGGGCGGGCACTACACCTACGCGGAGGTTCCGCTCGGCGACTGGGCGCGCGACGCCTTCGGGCTGGCGCGCAACCACTACGACCGCGTCGGGCACTTCGCGCAGGGGTTCATCCCGGCCATCTTCGTGCGCGAGCTGCTGCTGCGGAACACGCCGTTGCTGCGTGGCGGTTGGCTGAACTTTCTCGTCGTGAGCGTCTGCCTCGCGTTCAGCGCGTGCTACGAGTTCTTCGAGTGGTGGGTCGCGGTGCTGACGGGCGAGGCGGCGGAGGCTTTCCTCGGCACGCAGGGCGACCCGTGGGACACGCAGTGGGATATGTTCCTCGCGACGGTTGGGGCGGTGTGTGCGCTGGGGCTATTGAGCCGCTGGCATGACGCATCGTTGAAGAAAGTTTACACGCCGCGTGCCGCCACTTAATTTCATCACATGACTCATGCGTTGCGAAAACAAGCAGTGCTCGGTGTGGCGATGGCTGCGCTCCTTATGCTCAGCGGGTGCTCCACGTTCAACCGGGACTGGAAGGCCGCGGCGGTGAGTCCGGCCCCGGCAAACTCCATCGCGGGCCGCTGGGAAGGGAAGTGGTTGAGCGAGCACAACGGGCACAGCGGCAAGCTCCGCGCTCTCATCCGCCCGCTGGACAACGGGCAGTATGAGACGCGTTTCCACGCTAAGTATGGCTTCATCTTCAGCTTCGGGATGGAGGCGAAGCTCGACGTGAAGCCAGCGGCGGAAGGGCAGTGGCAGTTCAGCGGCGCGGAAGATTTGGGCAAGGCCTACGGCGTGTATCGCTACGGGGGTAAGGCGTCGGTGACCAACTTTTTCTCCACTTACAAGGCGTCCTTCGACCACGGGACATTCCAGATGACGCGGCCCAAGTAAGTAGCCGTCGAGGTGGAGGCGGAACTCGGTGCGTTAGGACGAGTCCGCCTCAATTCATTCCACGGACTTCAGCACTTCAACCTTGTTGGACCCGCCGCTGATCGTGCCCAGGCGGACGCCTTTCTTTAGATCGGCACCTTTGAGCGCTTCGTTGAAGTCTGTCAGGTCGGACACGGATTTGCCGTTGACCTCGGTGATGATGGTGCCGGCCTTGATACTGCGCTTGGCGGCGGGGCTGCCGGCTTCCACCTCGGTCACGATCAAGCCCTCGGTGAGCTTCACTCCGTGAACTCTGGCGAGTTCGCGCGTGAGCGGCTTCACTGTGACCCCGAGGTCGTCGGACTGGACTCCGTTGCTCTTGCTGCTGGTTGCCACCATGTCCGGCGGCTCGTCAGGCCAGAGCTCGGGGACGACTTTGATCTTCATGGTCTTGCCGTTGCGGATGACGCTGAGGCTGACGGACTGCCCGACTTTGTTGCGAAGGGCGTTGCGGAGTTGCTGGGCGTTGGCGACGGGAGTGCTCTCGACGTGAGTGACGATATCATCCGTTTTGATGTCGGCCTTGGCTGCAGGGCCGCCCTCGATGGTGCGCCCGACAAGAATACCGACCGTCGGTCCTTTGAGGTTCTTAGCGCCTGGCTCTGTGGCGCCTCTGAATTCATTGATGACAAGACCGATGCGGGCGCGGACCACTTTGCCGTCCTTGATGAGCGCGTCGGAGAGGTCGCGTGCGAGGTTCGAGGGGATAGCGAAGCCAATGCCGGAGCTCAGGCCGCGGATGAGGGTGTTGATGCCGATGATCTCGCCACTGATGTTGACCAGCGGGCCGCCGCTGTTGCCGGGGTTGATGCTCGCGTCGGTCTGGATGAAGTCCTGGTCCATCGGCGTGCCGGGGGAGACGCCGGGGAGCAGGTCGGTGCGGCCCTTGGCGCTGACGTGGCCGAACGTGACGCTGTAATCCAAGTTGAACGGCGCGCCAATCGCGATGGCGAACTCGCCCACGCGGGTCTTGTCTGAGTCGGCGAACTTCGCTGCGGGCAGACCCTTCGCCTCAATCTTCAGCACGGCGACATCGGAGCGCGGATCCACGCCGCGAATGGTGGCGGGGAAGGTGCGCCCGTCCTTGAAGCGAACTTCGATGCGCTCGGCGTCCTCGACGACGTGGCGGTTCGTGAGGATGTAGCCGTCCTCGCGGATGACGACGCCGCTGCCTTGGCCGTTGAACTGCGGCGAGCGTCCGGACTGGGCTTCCGCCTGCTGCTTGCGTTGCTTCTCCAACCGCTCCTCCATTTGCTTGCGGAACTCGCGTGGGAGCATTTCGTAGAAGGGATTTCCCTCGGTCTCGAACCCGAGAATTGAGCGGCCCTGCTTCTGCGCCACGCGGATGACGACGACCGACGGCGAGACCTGGTCGGCGACCTCGATGAAAGCTTGGTTCAACTGGCGGGCCAGAGCGATGGCGGCGGATTCCTTTTGCGCGGCGTGGAGCGGGGAAAGAGTTTGAGAGCCAGCGAGCGCCAGCATGCAGAGGGCGGTGCAGAATCGGTTTGTCTTCATAGTGTCAGCTTGGAACGGGAGCCGGGGTGGATGTTCAAAGAATTTCCCGCCGGGCACTTCGTGCCGCGCGTGCATTGACTTGGCCTAGCATGGCCGATACTTTTTCCTAAGAAAGAAAGCCGCTCATGCTCGACGCCATAGAAAAGCTCCTCGTCCTCCAAGACCGCGACCGCAATCTCCACCGCACCCAGGCCGACCTGGCGTCCATCGCGCCCCAGCGCGCCCGGGCGCAGAACCTTGCCAGCAGCTCACAGCAGGCGCTGGACGCGGCCAAGCTCCGTGCCAAGCAGACTGAGTCGGACAAGAAGAAGCTCGAGCTGGATGTGGAGGCGTTCAAGGAGAGGATTTCCAAATATTCGCTCCAGCAGTTCCAGACCAAAAAGAACGAGGAGTATCGCGCCTTGGCCCACGAGATCGAGACTTGCAAGGACGGCATCTCCAAGCTCGAGGATCAGATACTCGAACTGATGGAGCAGGCGGACGTGGTCGCGAAGGAGGTCGCCACCACCACCAAGGCTGCCGCCAGTGCCAAGAAGGACGTGGAGGCGGAGGTGGCCGAGTTGGGCAAGCGCGAGGAGAATTTCCAGCAACGCTTGGCCGAGTTGCAGTCGAACCGTGCGGAGTTGGCCAGTGCCGTCGAGGAAGGCGCGCTCTTCCGTTACGAGCGGCTGCTCAAGAGCAAGGGCGAGAACGTCATCGTCGGCATCCAGCACAGCGCATGCGGCGGCTGCCACATGAGATTGCCGACGCAGGTGATGGTCGCCTGCCAGTCGCAGTCGGAGCTCAACGCCTGCCCGCACTGCGGCCGCATCATTTACTTCACGCGGGATATGGAGCTGGCGGCGGCGGAGTGAGGGCGGATTTTCTCTTCACCGTAATCTCACTCCGAGTCTGAGCTGGTGAGGTCAGCGGTTCAAATTCCACGCCGGCTTGGTTCGTGCCGCGTGCAGGGAAGGTTCCCCGAACTTTTTCCTCCCTCCTGCCGTCCAACGCCGACATTATCCAACCATGCACATGAACACTTCCGTTTCCTGCCGTCAGTTTATCGTCGCCACCGTCGCCTGCGTTCTCGTGGCCGCGCCCCTGCTCGCCGCCGAGAAGAAGGGCTTCAGCACTGAGAAGTCCGCCGCTGGCGTGGTGGTCAAGTATGACGGCAAACCGTTCACCGAATACGTCACCCTCTCGGAGAACAAGCCCATCCTCTGGCCGGTCGTCGGCCCGACGGGCAAAGAGATGACCCGCCGCTACCCGATGGACAAGGTGGACGGGGAGCAGCACGACCACCCGCACCACCGCTCGTTCTACTTCGGCCACCAGAACATCAACGGTTTTGAGTTTTGGCATGACAGCTCCTCCTTCGAGGGGCTGAAAGCCAAGCCCGACGCGTTCAAGGCCAAGCTCGCCCACCTCGGAGTCACGAAACACCGCGAGTTCAAGGAGGTCTCTGCGACAGCGGACAAGGCGGTGATCACGGTCGCCAACGACTACATCGCCTTCGAGAGCGGCAAGAAGATCATGGAGGACACGCGCCGCTTCACCTTCCGCGCGGACGCCAATTCTCGGTCGGTGGATGTGGAGATTGATTTTCACAACAGCACCAGCGAGCCGGTCGTTTTCGCCGACATGAAGGACGCCGGGTTCAGCCTGCGCCTGCCGACCTCGATGGCTCTGACCTCCAAGCTGGGCGGCAAGATAATCAATAGCGAAGGCATCACCGACAAGGACACGTGGGCCAAGCGCGCCAAGTGGGTGGATTACAACGGCCCCGTTCAAGGCGAGCATCTCGGCGTCGCTTTCATGGAGCATCCCACGAGCTTCCGGCACCCCACGCCCTGGCATGTGCGCGACTACGGCCTGTTCACCGCGAACGCTTTTGGCAGCAAGAGCCTCGACAAGAATCTGCCCGACGCCGCGCACACGCTCAAGCCGGGCGAGAAGTTGAAACTCCGCTACCGCATCCTCTTCCACAAAGGCGACGACAAAGCCGCCAACATCCCCGCCGCCTACGAGCGGTTTGCGCAAGAGAAGTGATGAGCGCGGACGTGGGCTTCCGCGTTCCGATTATGACTTCGCCCGCCCAACTCTCCCTCCGCGAGCATGCCTCGCGACGCGAGTGGCTGCGCGTTGGCGGGCTTGGCTCACTCGGCCTTTCCCTCGGCGGCTTCCTCCAAGCCCAAGCCCGTGCCGTCGTGCCCAACAGCGGCACCTTCGGCAAGGCCAAGCACTGCATCATCCTCTACCTCGCGGGCGGCCCGCCGCAGCACGAGACTTTCGATCCCAAGCCGGACGCGCCGCGGGAGATTCGCGGTGAGTTCAAACCCATCGCCACCAGCGTTCCGGGCATCCACTTCAGTGAGCTGCTGCCGCGCACTGCGCAACTCGCGCACCGCATGGCAGTTGTCCGCTCCATGTTCACCGACGTGAACAGCCACGCGACGAGCGGCTACTGGATGCTCACCGGCGCGCGGCATGAGTCCCAGGCCGAGAGCTTGCCGCCCAGCACGAGTGACTGGCCCAGCCTCGCCGCCGTCATCGGCGCGCTGAAGCCCACCGAGCGCTCGCCCTTCTCCTCCGTGGTGCTGCCCGAGGTGATCCACAACAACCCGAACATCACCTGGCCGGGCCAGGACGGCGGCTTCATGGGGCACACGTGGAATCCCTCCGTGTTCAAGTGCGATCCCGCCGCGTCGGGTTTCGAGATCGACGGTTTGAAGCTCCCCGCCGGCGTCTCCGCGCTGCGTGTCACCGAGCGCGCCAGCCTGCTGCGCCAGCTCGACGACCACTTTCTAGCCACCGCTCGCAGCGAATCCATCGCCGCGCTGGACCGCGTGCAACAGCGCGCCTTCGATCTCGTGCGGAACTCCGCGACGCGCGCCGCTTTCGAGCTGGAGCGCGAGCAACCTGTCACGCGTGACCGCTACGGTCGCCACAAGTTCGGCCAGAGCTGCCTGCTCGCCCGTCGGCTCATCGAGTCCGGCGCGCGCCTCGTGCAGGTGAACTGGCCGCGCGAAAAGGGTGACGCCGACGTGGGCAATCCGCTCTGGGACACGCACCAAAAAAATGCCGAGCGTGTGCGCGACGTGCTCTGCCCGCAGTTCGACTCCGCCTACGCCGCGCTGCTCACGGACCTCCACGAGCGCGGATTGCTGGACGAAACGCTCGTCGTCGCGATGGGCGAGTTTGGCCGCACGCCCAAGCACAACGGCAGCGGCGGGCGCGACCACTGGGGCCATTGCTTCTCCATCGCGCTGGCTGGCGGCGGCGTTCGGGGCGGGCAGGTCATCGGCGCGAGTGACCGCATCGGCGGCTATCCGGCGGACCGCCCGCAGCGCCCGCAGGATTTGGCCGCGACGATCTTCCATCTGCTCGGGATTGACCCGCACGGCTTCTTCGAGGACCGCGGTGGCCGCGCCCGCCCGCTGCAAACCGGCGGGGACGTGATCCGCGAACTGGCGTGAAAGGATCGCGGACGCTCCCGTCCGCGCTTCTCATCGCCTCAAGTAGTCATGCTGCCGGAACCACTCCGCAGCATCCTGTAGCGCCTGACGCGGCGGTGTCTGCGGCAGGCCGAGTTCGCGGATGGCCTTGGCGGGGTTGAAGAACATCTTGTAACGCGCCATGCGCACACCGGCGAGCGGGGCCTTGGGCGGCTTGCCGGTGATTTTGGAAATGCCCTCGTCCACATAAGCGGCCAGCAGCGGGATGAAGTAGGGCAGCGCAACGCGCGGCGCGGGCACGCCGGTGATGTCCTGCAACATGGCGAACGCCTCGCGCATTGTCCAGTTGCCCTCCGCGTTGCCGAGGATGTAGCGCTCGCCGACGCGGCCCTTCTCGGCCGCGAGGATGTGTCCGACCGCCACGTCGCGGACGTGAACCCAGTTCAGCCCGGTGTCGAGGTAGGCGGGCATGGCGCGGTTGAGGAAGTCCACGATGACCTTCCCAGTGGGCGTGGGCTTCACGTCGCGCGGGCCGACGGGCGCGCTGGGATTCACGATGACGATGGGCAGTCCGCGCTTCACTAACTCGCGCGCCACGACCTCCGCGCGCCACTTGGACAGCTTGTAGGGGTTGCTCATTTGAGCCTCGGACACGGGCGTGTCCTCGTCGGTCGGCGTGAGCGAGCCGTTCACTTCCTTGGGCAGTCCGATGCAGCCGACGGTGCTGGTGTAAACGATGCGCGCGCAGTCGGCGCGGAATGCGGCCTCGAGCACATTGCGCGTGCCCTCGACGTTCGCGGCGAACATGGGCGCGTAGTCCGGCAGCCAGAGGTGGTAGCTGGCGGCGACGTGGAAGCACCAGTCGAAGCCCTTCATCCCGCTGCGCAAGTGCGCGGGGTCGCTCACATCGCCTTCGAACAACTCGTAGTCCGCGCCTTCGAGCCCGCGCAAGTCCGCGCCACGCCGCGCCAGCACACGGACGGAATGGCCGCGCCGGCAGAGCTCGTGGACGAGGTTTGCCCCAATGAAGCCGGAGCCGCCAGTGACAAAACACTTCATAGAGTTTCACGCGCCGTGGCGCAAATGGGCACGCAGCTTGGCGGGCAGGGCAGGGGAGGCACAAGTCAAAGGGAGCGGAGCCCGTGGTCCTATGGTGGCAGCTATGGAGTCAGCGACTGGAAGCCGCTGGCACGCCGAGCAAAGACGGTGAGCGTGCCGCCCTGTGTTGGGTAATCGCGCATCCGGACATAGCCAGCGTGTTGATGGTCCAGTGCGATGGGTGGGTCGGTTTCCCAGCGGAAGATGACGAAATCGAATTCGCCCTTCGCCGCCAGTGTGAGCGCGGCCTGCAGGGTCGCCAAAGCGTCGTTCGGATTTGCCACTGGCAGATTCGACACATGCACCCACCAGTCGAGGCGTTGCAAAGTCATGCCGATGCCGTAGCTGTGCGCGACGTTTGCGATGGCGAGGCGGGCGTCATGCTTGAGCTTGCGAAGGTCCGCCAAGCAATCTGTGTAGTCATACCAGCGTTCGCCGGAGCCGCCCCACACGGCGCGATGACCCGTGTGGTCCACGGGACTCAGCCACGCGTTCCCCGCGAGCAGGAGCAGCAGCGCGACCATCGTGGCGGCGCGCCGTTGAAGGAGCGCGCCGAGTCCCTCCCACGCGAGCACGAGCACTGCGGGCAACAGCAGGAGGTTGAAGCGCGCCAGCCCGACCCAGCGAGGTTCCTCGATCAAGTGGAAGAGCCACATCCCACCGAAGAGCGTGCCGGCGGCGATGAGTTGTGCCCATGCCCGACGCCGCGCGAGGAGCCACGCGCCCGCCAGCGCCGGCAGCCAGAGGACGCCGAATTGCTCCGCCACGCCACGTGCGGCTTGGAGCCAGATTTCTGCGGAGAGCAAGTTCTCGAAGTGCGGCTGGTAGGGACGCGAGCCGTGCATCGCGCGCAGCAGCAGGTAGAGGACGCCGGGGCCGAGCGTGACAAACGCAACCCGCGCCTCCGCCCGCAGCGCGCTGAAACTCCACTCGTTCCGCCGCGTCAGGAAAGTTCCCCGCACCAGCGCGCGCGCGAGCCAGAGGAAGCCGACGGCGATGATGCCGGTGTCCTTGAGAAATCCCAAAGCCAGCGCGGCCCACCACGCGTTGCCGCCCGCCAGCCGTTCCGGAGAGGCGAGCAACCAGCGCCGTCCATCGCGCACGAGCAGGACCAGCAGCGGGATGAGCGCGAGTTCCAAATACAGGAGCGTTCCGTGGTAGAGCAGCGTCGGGACGGTGACGATGACGAGTCCGCCGAGGAGTGATTGGATGGGCGGGGCCTTGCGCCACCGTCGCTCCTGCATGAGCACGAGGCCGAGCGCGAACAGCGCGAGCACGGAGGTAAACCGCAGCACTTCAAAACCGAAGAGCACGCCGGAGCCCCAGTTGCCGCGCGTGAATTTCCAAAGCCACGCGCTCAACCACGGCTGGCTACCGGGGTAGCGCAGCATCCGGTCCTGATTGAATGCGTCTCCCAGCACCTCCGCCGGGTAAAGCCACGGCGCGCACGCAGCCAGTGCGAGACCCGCGCAGGCCCAGATGCCGGGCGGCGACTGCAAGCCACCGGCACGGCGTGCCGCGAGCCAGATGCCTGCGCCGAGCCACGCAACCCCGAGCGCCGGGAACCAGCCGTGGCTCACGAGTTCGAGGTCGAGGAGATGGCCCATGACGAGCGCCTTGAGGTGGTAGTGCTCGTCGCCGCCGTAAGCGATGTCCGCCGTCCACGGCAGGTAGCACACGCCGATGAGCAGGAGCACCCACAGGCAGACGATGCGTCCGCGCAGCGCGGCCACGCGCGCAACCAGCGGCGGCGCACTCGTTGCGGCCATGCGCAGCCAGAGGCAGCCGAAGGCGAGTAGCGCAAATTGCACGAGCGGCGACGCAGCCCCGGAGGCTCCCTTCGCACGCAACGCTTGCGACGCGCAGACCGGCGTCAGCAGGAAAGTCGTCGCGAACAGCGCGGCGGCGAAGCCGGCGCACACGACCGTCCCCGACTGTTGACGCAGCACGCGGCACGCGAGCCAAAGCGCTGTGCCGAGAAAGTAAAATCTGGGAACGCTCCCCGGCCAGAGCACGTAGGCGGCAACACTCGCTACGAGCATCCAGACTTCGCGCGGCTGTGAATCAGCGGTTGTCGCTGCACTGGCGTGGACAACGGGCGGTTTGCTCATGCGCTGCTACTTCGCCAACTCCTGCACGCGCCGTCGGGCGAGTCGGGTTGAATCGCAGTCCAGCGGGATGTGGGTGATGTGTTGCCAGAGCTTGCCCGTGCTGTTGGCTTTTCGCAGCACCTCGGGCGCGGGTTGAATCCAGTCCCTCTTTTTCGCCGACTCGCGGGCCTGTTTGATTTCCATCTCGTTCAGCCAGCCGCCGGACATGCCGGAGGCGAGGAGGTTCGTCACGTCCTGCCGGTGCGGCAACGTGAGCGCGTGGCCCAGCTCGTGCGAGGTCACGCGCGGGATTGGCTCATCCAGTCCGCCCTCGACCGCGCGCAGCGACGCGGTGTCCTTCACGAAGTTGATGCCGCGGATGCAAATGCCGTTCGGGCCGAACTGCTTCAGGTAATAGACATGGAAGACGTTCGTAGCCTTGCTCGACTCGGGCCGCAGGCGCATCAGCGCGTCGGTGTTCGTCTTCACGTTCTCGCGGAAGCCCTCCGTGTTCGCCGCCGGTTCGATGCGGAGCGACTCGAGATAAAAGGTGATGCCCGCCTGCGCCCAGACGCGGTTCACCTTGCCAAGGATGCGCGTCACGTCGTTGCTCGTGAGCGTGGTGTGCGCCGCCGGTTCGTTCGCGGCCGTGAGCAGGTGGACGCGCAGCGGTGCGAGGAGAAAGTCCGCGAAGGCGAAGCCGTTGGTGGTCTCCTGTGCCGCCGCCGGGCAGGTGGTCAGAAGGCAAAACGTGAAACTTAAAATACAGAACACAGAACTGGCCGCGCAGGGTTTCATCGCCGCCCAGTGTGCTCATCGTCGCGTGCCGAAGCCATACAGAAAACGAAACTCCAAAGCCCAAACCCCAACTGGAAGTCGTCGGCACTCATCTCCGAGATTGCGACGCTGGTGGAGCGCGGGCTTAATTCCGCCACGCATGAATCCATACCTGCACTTCGTCTCCGATTACGCGCGCCTCGCCAAGGAGGGCAAAGCCTGGCCGCTCGGTGGATTCCCGCGCTGCCCACGTCCGACCACCGCTCCTGACGCGCCCGTCGCCCTCATCTTCTCCCCGCACCCGGACGACGAGGTCATCATCGGAGGTTTCGCGCTGCGGCTCTTGCGCGAGGCGAAGTGGAACGTCATCAACGTCGCCGTCACGCAGGGCAGCAACAAGGC